>JAGUZM010000260.1 GCA_020060805.1 Deltaproteobacteria bacterium
TTGTTTCCCTCGTCTTTCTGCTTTCTATCACTTTTTGTTATTCCGCGCAGGCTGGCCAAGTCACCATCATTCGGGACAACTACGGCATTCCCCACGTTTTCGGCAACACCCTGGAAGAAGTCTTCTATGGCTATGGGTATGCCCTTGCTCAGGACAGGCTGTTTCAGATGGAGATCCTGAGGCGGAGTTACTATGGCAGGACGGCCGAGATCTACGGCTCAAAGATGGCGAAATTCGACATCGCCATGAGAACCAACAACCTGACGAAGAGCGAAATCAACGCCCAGATGGAAACCCACCTCAAGGCCGAGCATCGAAAAGCCCTGTCCGCCATGACCAAGGGCATGAACCGGGCCATTGACGAAGCCCTGAAAGAGAGGCAGGGTCGCCTCCCGAAGGAGTTCCATCAATACGATGTCGTGCCCGAGAAATGGACCGCAACGGACATCTCCGCCGTGTTCCTCTCCATCATGGGAATCTTCATGGACGTCAGTAACGAGCACAGAAACCTCGACGTCCTCAAGTCTTTCATCAAGCTCCATGGCCCGCAAAAAGGCAAGGAGATCTTCGCTGACTGGGCCTGGGTCCATGATCCAGGGGCCTACACCACGGTCCCCAATCAGATCACGGCCTTCACCACCTCCTCAACCCATGGGGATCCCTTCGAAAACTGGATGGAAAAGGCGGCGGAGGAGAATTCGCTGATCGCAGCCGCACGGGAAGAGATGCTTGGAGACCTGACCTCGGGCGGGTTCAGCTATTGTGTTGTCGTGGATGCCAAGAGAAGCGCGACAGGGCATCCCATCCTGATGGGAGGGCCTCAATTCGACTGGCAGTCCCCATCGGCACTCTATGAAGTGGGACTCCACGGCGGCGGGCTCGACGTCGTCGGTTCCACCCTCGTCGGATACCCTGCAGTGATGTTCGGCCATACCCGGAAAACCGCCTTCTCCAGCACGGCCGGGCTCAACAACATCGTTGATCATTATGAGGAAAGGCTGAACCCCGGCAACAAACACCAGTACTGGTACAAGGGCGCATGGAGGGAGATGGAGAAAACCGTGGAGGTCATCAAGGTCAAGGGGGAAAAAGACGAGATCGCCACCGTTTACAGGACCGTGCACGGTCCTGTCTTCGCCTGGGGAGAAGGCGTCGCCTACACCAAGAGACTCTCCTGCAGGGAGGATTACCTGCTCGGCATGGCCTCCTTTTATGAGGTCATGAAAGCGAAGTCCGTGGATGAATTCAGGAAAGCGGCTGAGATCAGCTCCATGACCGTCAACCAGTATTACGCCGACTCTGACGGAAACATCGCCTATTTTCATCAGGGCAAAAACCCGATAAGGCCTCAGGGGGTGGATGTGCGCATCCCCTCACCGGGAACAGGGGAATTCGAATGGCTCGGCTTCATCCCGAGAAGCCATAACCCTTTTGTGAGAAATCCCGAACAGGGGTTCATCATCAACTGGAACAACAAGCCCGCGACCAACTGGGCCAACGGCGATATATCGTCAGGGTTCGGCAGCGCCGCAGCGTGGGGAGAAGAAAACCGGGCCCAGTGGATCGAATACCTTGTGAGAAAGAAGGAGAAACTCTCGGTTGAGGACATGAAAGAAATCATCCGGGAAATCAGCGAAGGCCACATCTGGGCCTTCTCGTTCAAAAAATACCTGATTGACGCGATCGACAAGGAGGGAGGGGACGATCCGGACCTGAAGGAAGTCAAACGGCTCCTCGTGGACTGGGACGATCACTGGCGAGATAGGGACAACAACGGGTTTTACGACTCACCGGGATTGATCCTTTTTCAGGGTTGGTGGGAAAAAGTGCTCAAGAACACCTTCCAGGATGAATTCGGCGACTACCACAAATTCGTTGACGGTGGATACGGGCCCTTCACCTGGAACAAGAGGAAGCGGTACACCGGCCATCCCCTTTTCCTGAGAGCTCTGAAAGGCGACAAAGCGGCCCTGCCCCTTTCCAAGGATTACTTTGAGCCGAAAGGAAGGGACAGGGTGCTCGTGGAAAGCCTCCTGGAGGCGATCAAAGACTTGAAAACCCAGTTCCAGGGTGAGAAGCTCTCGGATTGGGGAAACAAGACCATCAGGACAGAAGTGGACATTCCCCAAACCACGCTCCTGAGAGCCCCTTCCTCTGTCGGGCCTGCCTTGAAAATGCCCCTGATGGAAAGGGGCACGGAGAATCACATCGTAGAGCTTCGAAAAGAGAGCGCAAAGGGGATCAACATAACTCCCGTCGGGGCCAGTGGGTTTGTGAAGGCGGACGGCTCCGTCACCAAGCATTATGATGATCAGCTCAAGCTTTTCAACAACTGGCAATACAAGCCGATGCTCTTTGACCGCCAGGACGTTGAAAAGGCAGCCGAGTCAAAGGCCACCCTCAGTTTCTGATACTGACCTGAAAACCATAGGAGAGGAAAGACCATGACCAGTAAAGACAAAGGCCGTTTCAGCAAAAAGCATTCGCCGGAGCGCAAAGTCAACCCTTCGATCGCCGAGGCGGTCAAGGGCCGGGCCAGGGATGGAGAGATATCCTGCGCCGTCGCTTTCGAAATCGCGGATGCCAAGAAAGCGGCGCCCGAAGAGGTGGGGTTCACCATCGACAGCCTGGAAATCAAAGTGATCAAGTGCCAGCTCGGCCTTTTCGGGTATGAACCGGAAAAGAAGCTGGCCAAACCTTCCAAGACGGTTTCACCCGACCTCAGGGAAGCGATACAGCGCTCCCTGGTCAAAGATCGGCTCCCATGCAAAGGGGCGTGGGATATCGCGGCAAAACTCGGGCTGCCGAAAATGGAGGTCTCCCACGCCTGTGAAGCCTTGGGGATAAAGATATCCGCATGCCAGCTGGGAACGTTCTAGCGGGCTGAAGGAGTGCGGAAAGAGCGGGGTTTCCCGGCGCCGGGAGGGCTATGCCTTGGAACCGGATTTCAGGGACATATTGCTGGCTCAAGAAAAGGCGAAGGATATCATCCATCCAACCCCACTCGTTCCTTCGAGCTATTTCAGCCGTGCCCTCGGCTCAGAGATATTGCTCAAACTGGAGAACCTTCAGGAGACCGGTTCCTTCAAGGTGAGGGGGGCTTACAACCGGCTCAGACAACTGACCCCCCAGGAAAGAGAACGGGGGGTCATCGCCGCATCGGCCGGAAACCACGCTCAGGGCGTTGCATGGGCCTCCACCAGGCTGGGCGTCAAAGCGACCATCGTGATGCCCGAGGATGTATCCATCCGAAAGCTCCTTGCTGTTAAGGAGTATGGCGCTGAGATCATTCTCCACGGCAACCGATTTGACCAGGCTTATGCTCGGGGCTTGCAGGTATCCCAGGAAACCGGCCAGCTCTTCATTCCCGCCTTTGCCGACCCCCTCGTCATTGCCGGGCAGGGAACCATCGGCCTTGAACTTTCCCGATCTCTCGACCAGGAGACGGCGATCGTCGTTCCCGTGGGGGGCGGCGGTCTCATCTCCGGCATCGCGGTGGCGGCAAAGGGGCTGTCGCCCTCTGTTCGAGTCATCGGCGTCCAGACCATGAGTTGCCCTTCCGCGATCCGATCCCTGGAGGAAGGGAAACCCGTCTCCGTGGAGCCGGGCCCCACGATCGCAGACGGGATCGCGGTGAACAGGCCGGGGGATCTCAACTTCTCGATCATTCAGGACCTGGTGGATGAAGTGGTGGACGTGGATGAGGAAGCGATCGCTGGCGCCATTCTCAGCCTTCTGGACAAGGCGAGCATCGTCGCCGAAGGCGCGGGAGCAGCCCCTCTCGCAGCCCTCATGGAGGGCCGCATATCCACCAAGTCAAGACGCTACGTTCTTATCGTCAGCGGCGGGAACCTGGAGATCAACACGATGGACCGCATTCTCCACCGCGGCTCGATCAAGATGGGGAGGCTTCTCAGGATTGAAGTGGATCTCCTCGACGTGCCGGGCTCCCTGTGGAAACTCATGGGCATCGTCGCCCAGGAAAAGGCAAATATCCTCCACATCTTTCACGATCGCCTTCACCTGGAAAAGCCCATCCAGGTTACCCGGGTGAAGCTCAACCTGGAAACCCGCGGCCATGATCATGCCAGAGAACTCCTCGAAAAGCTTCGTGAGGCGGGGTATGACGTCAAACAGACCGTCTAGGCGGCGACCCTTAGGCTTTCGACGAACTTCCTGAAGGTCTTGAGCTCCTTTTCGTAGTAATGGCGCTGGGGGGCGTTGTAGCGGATGCCGTAGAACCAATCCCCTTTCATGAATCCGTAATAAAGACTCTTGTGCTCCAATCCTCTCTTGTCTTTGTAGGTGAAGGTCATCTCGAACCCGGGATTGCCGTTGATCATGGCGGGCTTGTTCGTTTCCACCTTCATATTCAAAACGTTTTCGTTCGACTTTTGATTGTCGATGATGATTCCAGCGATCTCGTCCGGCAGCATCCCTCTGCGGAATTTCTTCTTCGTGTACTTGAGTTCGCCGTCATGATGGATTCTCTCTACCATGATGTACTGAAGGAGCGGCCCGTCCTTGGTGATGAACAGATACTGATCCGAGTTATGACGCATCCACCCCTCCGGCAGATCTGCGGATATGTTCTGGGCGGTCGCTGTGTACGGTCCTTCGGTTTTCACCCACGGCAGGCTGATGCATCCGGCCGTGAGAAGCAGGATTGCGCATACCAGGAATAGGCGTTTCATGGGAGCCTCCTTTTACTTGCACTGGCTTATGTACTGCTTCACGTATTCTCTGTCGGTCGCTTTCGGGGAAAGCTTCAGGTACGATTCAAA
>JAGUZM010000379.1 GCA_020060805.1 Deltaproteobacteria bacterium
ACCGGCTCCGGAGGATTCCACAAAAGCGCCGAACAGGACAAATAGGAAGATGTAATGAGCCGAGGCCAGGACGGGCAGGCTCAGTATCCCGTCCAGGCTGAAAAGGTAGGTCATGATCCTGGGCCAGGCGTACCCTTTGTGGTAAAAAAGCCCGGGCATGTAGTTGCCCAAGTGTGCGTACAGGATGAAACCCGCCGCCAGGATGGCGAGGGGCCATCCGGTCGCCCGCCTGGCCATCTCCCAGACGGCCACGACAAACAGGGTGGAGAAGAAGAAATCCCAGTTCGTGGGAACGACCCCCACCCGGTAAATCCAATCGTCGAAATCGACAAAGATGTAGATCGTCGGAACGATCAGCATCAGGATCAACAGGTAGTCCAGGATGTGGGGCCGGTCATTTCTCGCCCCTCTCCATCCCGGGACAAGGGCCAGGATGAGAACGCCCCCGAACACGACATGCAACGTGCGAAAATACCAGGGGTCGATGGCCCGGATGGTCAACACGTAGATGTGGAAAAGGCTCATGGCCAGGCCGATGATGAATATGGCCGTGGCAAGAGGCCCCTTGAATTCTCTCCCCCCGGAGACCTCGAGATCTTTGATTCTCATGTCCTCCAGTTTCTTGCTGACTTCTTTGGCGTCAACAACTTCTTCTGCGGCCATATGCCCTCCCCCTGCTGCGATGGAGCACCAAGCAGCGTCGTTCGTGATTCCTTCTGGACGCCGCCTCCGCCCGGATTGACCTAGCCTTGACCCTGAGAGAACGGACCTCACATCAAGGGCGAAGGAGGCCCCCTCTGGGGAAGCCTCCTTCGCCGCGCTGAAGCGTTACAGTCTACTTAGCGATCAACTTGTCAGGGATCTTGATCCCTTTCTCCTTGTAGTACTTAACCGCGCCCGGATGGAGAACAATCGGGCTGTACACGATGTACTGAGGCTTCACCTCTTCCGCGGACTTGTGGGTGGCGATCAGGATGTCCACGTTATCGAAGGTTTTCTTCAGAACCTCGTACACAAACGAATCAGGGGTGTCCTTGTGAACGGTCATGAAATTCCAGACCGTGAGCGTTTCGATCTCTTTTTCCTTGTTGCTCTTGTACATTCCCTTCGGAATCATCCCCTTTGAAAAATAGGGATATTTTTCGACGAACTTGTCCATATCCTTGTCCGGAACACCATACACGTTCACGTCATGGGTGGTCTCGATCTCCGTCACCGTGACCCAGGGAAGCCCCACGGATTGGCCGTTCGCATCCAGCATACCGTCCTTCAGCTGCGAGTTGAGGTCTGCGGACCCCGCGTTCACGATCCTGCCCGGTTTGACCCCTGCCACCTCGAAAATCTTGGGCCAATAGGTTGACGGGGTTCCGCCCACAGGCCCGACCCCCACGCTTTTCCCGTTCAGGTCATGGATACTCTTGATCCCGCTCTTGGTGAGAGAGTACATCTGGAAATAGGTCGTGTACATGGGGAATATGACCCGGACGTTCTCGTGTTTCTTGCCCTTGGCCCATCCTTCGCCGTAGAAGCCTTCCCACACCGGGCCCGCGGTCACCATCCCGAAGTCGAGCTTATTCTGGTCCACCAGCTGGGTGTTGTGCACGGGGCCGCCCGTGACTTCCACGTTCCCCGGAATCCCCATCTTGTCGTGGAGCAATTTGGAAAACCCTCCTGCCCAGACATAGTACGTCCCCCCCACAGGAGCCGCTCCGATGGTGACCGATTTCGGCCATCCCGGTTGGGTTTGAGCGCTGCTCAGGGTAAAATTCAAAAGCACGCCAGTCATCAGGATTGACAAAACAAAAGCAAGACGCTTCATTGTACGGTTCCTCCTTTTCTTCTGCTCGTGTTTGCTTCTTCATCAGAACCCAGCGGCGGGTTCAACCCTCCTACAGATACCTCCCCCCTTTCTTCATGATGAATTCCATCTCCTTTCTCCTCCAGTTAGGGCCTCCGAATCTCCTGTCGTAGAACCCCCCCAGCCGCTCGAGGAGCCTCTCCCAGGGGCTCTTTTTCTTGTCGATCGATTCCAGAACATCCGCCACAAACGTCGCTATCTTTTTGATTTCGTCCTTGGGAGCATAATAGGCAGCGCCTTCTTCCACAGATCTTTGAAGATTTTCCTCGGAAAGCCCGTGAGCCGTCAACATCATGGCTGGAATCTCTCGCTCACCGGCAATTTTCAGCAGGTCGAACCCTCTCACGCCCATGATGTCCAGGATGGCGATATCGTAATCATTCTCCTTGAGCATTTTCTTTCCTTCCTCAAAAGAGGTGACCGCGTCGATTTTGCAGACGTCGAGAAGCTCCAGCAAAACATCGATGACGTCTTTTTCATCTTCTACAACGAGTACTCTTTTTCCTCTGATGACCTTTTCTGGGTCCATCTAAAGCCTCCTGCGATTGGGTGAGGACGACATTTCTGTCAGAAATATTAAGTTGTGTGATCTTGAAGAGCCGATGCTTAGGGAATAACGGCAGTCTATCGGGTGATTCGTTTCTCTACGGTGGCGGTTATTCTAGTCGGCCGGAAAGCTGGAGTCAATCCCATTCTTTAATTTCCCGGCCCAAAACCAGCCTCGGCCCCTGGGCCGGTTATCCTGCCTCGCTGTGGTATCGCGTGGTTCAGGCTTCTTGTGGCCTGCTCCCCGTCCCGCTCTCCGGGGGGCACGGCCTTCCGCCCGTCTCTCCGGGCCGGCCCAAATGCCGAGTAAGGCGCTGAAGTCCTGGCTTTTTTATCGTTGCACCGGCCCTCTTCCTGTGTTAGCTTCGCCAGGTGATATCGCACCGGTTTCCCGGATGATCCGCCGCGGGCGAGAACGCTCTCCGGTTAAGGGGGTTTTCTTTGCCCGGACGGATCGAAACACCCTTGACGATCGCATCCGGGTTTCGCTATGCTCAGTACTTTAATGAAGCAATCTTTCACGACGAAGGAGCCCTTTTCGTTTCACTACCGATGACTTATGACGGAGGTCTAAAGATGAAAGAGTTTTTGGAAGGCGGACGAAAAAACCCGATTAAAATCCAGGATAATACATTCCGGGATGGACATCAATCCACCCTGGCCACACGAATGCGTACGGAGGACATGCTTCCCATCGCGGAAAAGATGGATGAAGTGGGATTCTGGGCCATGGAGGTCTGGGGGGGGGCCACGTTTGATACCATGCACCGGTTTCTCGGAGAGGACCCTTTCGACCGGATCAAGACGCTTAAGAAATACATCAAGAAAACGCCCTTCAACATGCTTCTCAGGGGCCAAAACCTCGTGGGGTACCGGAACTATGCCGATGACGTGGCGAGGCTTTTTGTGGACAAGACCTGCGAGGCGGGTATGGATATCTTCCGCGTCTTCGACGCCCTGAATGATTTCCGCAACTTTGAAACCGTGGTGGAAAGGATCAAGGCCAACGGCAAACATTTCCAGGGGACCATCTGCTACTCCCTCACGGAAAGGCGCATGGGAGGCGATGTTTTCAACCTGGAGTACTACCTTTCGAAGGCCAAGGAGATCCAGAACATGGGGGCGGACTCCTTATGCCTCAAGGACATGGCCGGCATCATGGCCCCCTTTGACATTGCCAAGCTTGTGACGGAACTGAAAAAGGTGATCAAGATTCCCATCCATCTCCACACCCACTACACGAGTGGCATGGCTTCCATGGTCTACCTCGAAGCGATAAAGGCGGGCGTTGACATGGTGGACACCTGCCTCGCCCCTTTTGCCCTCAGAACATCCCAGCCTGCGGTGGAGCCCATGGTGGCGGCATTGCACGGCACGGACCGTGACCCTGGGTTTGATCTCAACCTGCTCCTCAAGTGCGGAGAGCACATCGAAGCGGTGGCTCCCAAATACCGCGATTACCTGGCCAAGCATACCATGTCCGTCATCGACACCGGGGTCCTTGTGCATCAGGTGCCCGGCGGCATGATCTCCAACCTCGTGAGCCAGTTGAAGGAAGCCAAGGCGCTCCACCGTCTTGCCGAGGTTTACAAGGAAGTGGCGGTGACGCGAAAAGAGCTGGGAACGCCGCCCCTTGTCACGCCGACGTCTCAGATTGTCGGGGTCCAGGCGGTGCTGAACGTGCTTTTCGGCAAATACAAGATGGTCACCAATGAAGTGAAGGACCTCGTCTATGGCCTCTACGGCAAAACCCCGACTCCCGTAGATCCCGAGGTTCAGAAGAAAGTGCTCAAGGGCTACAAACGGGGCGAGACGCCGGTTACCGGCCGAGCGGCGGACTTCCTTGACCCGGAGCTGGAAAAGGCCAAAGCAAAGGTCGGAAACCTGGCCAAGGACGATTTCGACCTTCTGATCTTCGCCCTGTACCCGACAACGGGAGAGCAGTTCCTCAAATGGAAATACGGACTCCAGGAGAGGCCCGCTGCGGTCAAGCCAAAGACCCTGGAAGACATTCGCAAGGAAGACGAGGCGATGGCCGCGGCTCTGGAACAGGTTTGCAAGGCGATCGCCTGACGAACGTCCCGTTTGCGGCAAGAACCGGGCGCACAGAGGGGTCCAATCGCTGCAGCCGGGGCTCAGTGAGGTGTTTTTTCGCGATTTGCTACAGGCGGGTCGGTAGCCCGCCTTTATCGTTTGAATCGCTTGGAGGCGTGTGGATGACATGAACTGGGTTGCGAAAACCCTGCTTTCTTCCATAGGGAAAAAGCAGGTGATGGCCGTCACCGGCCTTGGGTTCTGTCTGTTTCTCGCCGTCCATCTCATGGGCAACCTCACCATCTACGGGGGAAGGCGTCTTTTTCTCTCTTACGTGGAAGGGCTCCACTCCTGGGGAACCCTCGTCACCGTGTCGGAATGGGGCCTCGTGCTCTTTGCCCTCGCCCATATCGGGGTGGGGCTGCTTCTTTTTGTCCAGAACCAGATGGCGAGACCGGTGAAGTATGCGGTTAAGAAGAGTGCCGGCGGCCAGACCATCGGGTCGTCCACCGCTCCCTACACGGGGGTGCTGATTTTGATCTTCCTGATCGTCCACCTCCTGAATTTCCGGTTTGTGGACAAGACGACGATCAATGACTTCACGATCCTCACGAACACCTTCATGGATCTCTGGTATATCCTTCTATACGTGGCCGCCGTGATCGTCGTGGCCCTTCATGTCACCCACGGTTTCTGGAGCGGTTTTCAGACCCTCGGGTTGAGCCACCCCAAGTACATGCCGTTGATCCAGGTGTTGAGCACGGTCTTCGGCGTGGCGATCGCCTTGGGTTTCGGCTCCATTCCCGTGTTCGTTCGCCTGACTTTCTGCTGAGGAGGTCCTTGATGAAATTGGATTCCCAGGTGCCCGGAGGCCCTCTTGAAACCAAATGGGACAGGCACCGTTTTGAACTGAAGCTGGTCAACCCTGCCAACAAGAGAAAGTTCGAGGTCATCGTGGTAGGTACGGGTCTTGCGGGCGCTTCCGCATCCGCCACCCTCGCGGAGCTCGGCTACCGGGTCAAGACCTTCTGCATCCAGGACAGTGCCCGGCGGGCCCACAGCATCGCGGCCCAGGGCGGCATCAACGCGGCGAAAAACTACCCCGGCGACGGCGACAGCATCTGGCGGCTTTTCTACGACACGGTCAAGGGAGGAGATTTCCGGGCGAGAGAAGCGAATGTTTACCGCCTCGCCCAGGTGAGCACCCTTATCATCGACCAGTGCGTTGCCCAGGGCGTTCCCTTTGCCAGGGAGTACGGCGGGCTCCTGGCGAACCGTTCCTTTGGAGGGGCCCAGGTCTCCCGCACTTTTTACGCGAGGGGTCAAACCGGCCAGCAGCTCCTCCTCGGTGCCTACAGCGCCATGATGAGGCAGGTCCATGCGGGCCGGGTCGAGATGTTTCCCCGCAGGGAGTTGGTGGACCTGGTCCTCGTCGACGGCCAGGCGAGGGGCATCGTGGTGCGCAATCTCGTCACCGGAAAGATGGAGAGCCATGCGGCCCACGGGGTCATCCTGGCAACCGGCGGTTACGGCAATATCTACTTTCTCTCCACGAACGGCATGAGCGGCAACGTGAGCGCCACGTGGAGAGCTCACAAGAAAGGGGCCCTTTTCGCCAATCCCTCGTTCACCCAAATTCATCCGACCTGCATCCCTGTCCACGGCACCTACCAGTCGAAACTGACCCTGATGAGCGAGAGCCTCAGGAACGACGGCCGCGTCTGGGTTCCCAAGAACTCCGCCGATCCCAGGCCGGCCAACGAAATCCCTGAGGAGGATCGGAACTACTTCCTCGAATTCAAGTACCCGAGCTTCGGGAATCTGGTGCCGAGAGACGTTGCCTCCCGGAATGTCAAAGAGGTCTGCGACCTCGGGATGGGCGTCGGAGCGACGAAGTATGCGGTTTACCTCGACCTGAGTGACGCAATCAGGCGGGACGGGGTGGAGGTGATCGGGAAGAAGTACGGCAACCTCTTCCAGATGTACGAAAAAATCACGGGCCAGAGCCCTTACAACGTGCCCATGATGATCTACCCCGCGGTCCACTACACCATGGGGGGCCTTTGGGTGGATTACAACCTCATGAGCACCATCCCGGGGCTCTTTGTTCTGGGGGAGGCCAACTTCTCCGATCACGGGGCCAACAGGCTCGGCGCGAGCGCCCTGATGCAAGGGCTGGCCGACGGCTACTTCATCATTCCCTACACGATCGGCGGTTATTTTGCGGGCACAAAAATCCAGGAAGTCAAGGCCGACCACCCCGCTTTCAGGGATGCCATCGCTTCCGCTTCGGGGTTCATCGATAAGCTGCTTTCCATCAAGGGGAGCCGAACGCCGGCGGATTTTCACAGGGAACTTGGCCGGATCATGTGGGAGTATGTGGGCATGTCCAGGAGTGAGGAGGGGCTGCTCAAAGCCAAGGAGATGATCCTGAAGCTGAGGGAAGAATTCTGGCAAAACCTCCGCGTGCCCGGTTCGGCAGAGGATTACAACCAGGCCCTGGAGAGGGCAAACCGGGTGGCCGATTACCTGGAATTCGCCGAGCTGATGGTGGAGGACGCCCTCGGCCGGGAGGAGTCCTGCGGCTGCCCTTTCAACGTCGCCTTCCAGACGGAGGATCACGAGGCTCTCAGGCGCGATGAAAGCTGCAGTTATGTAGCGGCCTGGGAATTCGGCGGGAACGGTCGGCCGGCCACGCTCCACCAGGAGCCTCTGGTGTTCGAATACGTCAAGCCTGCAACGAGGAGCTACAAATGAGCGAGACCATCAACCTGACTCTCAAAGTGTGGCGTCAGAAAAGCCCGACGGATAAGGGGCACTTTGAGACTTACAAGGCGGAGTGCATTTCCACGGACATGTCTTTTCTCGAGATGCTCGACGTGGTGAACGAGCGGCTCATCCTCGACGGCAAAGACCCCATCGCCTTTGACCACGATTGCCGGGAGGGCATCTGCGGCTCCTGCGGCGCGGTGGTGAACGGCCTCGCCCACGGCCCGGAAAAAGGGACCACCCTCTGCCAGCTTCACATGCGGCATTTCAACGATGGAGGCACTTTGGTGATCGAACCGTTTCGCGCCAGGCCGTTCAAGGTCATCAAGGACCTGGCCGTAGACCGCAGCGCCTTTGACCGGGTGATTGCGGCCGGCGGGTACATTTCCGTCAACACGGGCAGCGCCCCTGAAGCCAACACCACGCCCATCCCTTCGGAAACAGCGGAACTCGCCATGGATGCGGCCGCCTGTATCGGCTGCGGCGCTTGCGTTGCAGCCTGTCCGAATGCCTCGGCCATGCTTTTTGTGGCCGCAAAGATTTCTCACCTCGTCCTCCTGCCCCAGGGCAAGCCGGAAGCGGCGAAGAGAGCCCTGTCCATGCTGAAACAGATGGACGACCTCGGATTCGGCAACTGCGGCAATCACAAGGAATGCGAAGCGGTCTGCCCCAAGGAAATTTCCATAGGGAACATCGCCCGCTTCAACAGAGAATTTCTGAAGGCCGGCTTTCTCTCCCCGGAAAAGATCGGGGAGGCGAAGGAACGCGGTGACGGGGAATAGAAGACCAATAACATCATTCTGGAACGAGGGATTTTCTGTGAAAGGAGCTTGACCATGAGAAAAAAAGTGACCGTTATCGGCGCAGGCAATGTGGGAGCCACGGCCGCCATGCGGGTGGCAGAGAAGGGGCTCGCAGACGTGGTCCTCGTGGACGTTCTTGAGGGCGTCCCTGCCGGCAAAGCCCTCGACATCGCGGAGGCGGCCCCCATCGAAAAACACGATTGCCGAATCATCGGGTGCACCAATCAGTACGCGGACGCCAAGGATTCGGATGTCGTGATCATCACGGCCGGGATCCCGAGAAAGCCGGGCATGAGCCGCGATGACCTTCTCTCCACCAACATGGGGATCATGAAAACCGTGGTTAAAGAAGTGGCTGCCGTCGCCCCCCATGCCATTCTCATCATTGTCAGCAACCCCTTGGATGCCATGTGTCATGTGGCTTTTGAGACGAGCGGCTTTCCCAAGGAGCGGGTCGTGGGTATGGCGGGGGTCCTGGATTCGGCCCGGTTCCGCGCCTTCATCGCCATGGAACTCAACGTTTCCGTCGAAAACATCCACGCCTTTGTCCTCGGCGGTCATGGGGACACGATGGTTCCCATCTCCCGGTACTCGACCGTGGCCGGAATCCCCGTCACCGAGCTGATCGCACCGGACCGCCTCGCAGCCATTGAGAAGAGGACGAGGGAGGGAGGCGCGGAGATCGTCGGCCTCCTCAAGACAGGAAGTGCCTATTACGCGCCCGCCTCCGGCGCGGTGGAAATGACGGAGGCGATCCTCAAAGACAAAAAGAAGATCCTTCCCTGCGCCGCCT
>JAGUZM010000240.1 GCA_020060805.1 Deltaproteobacteria bacterium
CGAAACGCATCTGGGGCAAGCCAGGCTCAATTTTGGATATGGCTCCGGTGGATGCGAGGATGTCCAGGTTTCGGTAGACCGTTCCCATGCTTATTCTGGGCAATCTCTTCCTTACCCTTTCATAAACCTCGTCAGCGGTCGGATGGCCCGGGTCCTTTGTGACCTCCTCCAAAATCACCTGGCGCTGATGGGTCATTCTATGTTTCTGGTCTTTGCTCAAAGGTAAATCCTGCGGGCTATTAGGAATAGTTCCTAACTTAACCAAATCCCAGCACCTGTCAAGGTGAAACTCCTCTCTCCCCTTGACTGGAAGGGATGTCGTGGCGGTCAGCAGATCGACACGCGGGACACCGTGGTTCACTCGGTTACCTGCCTTCCTCGGCCGCTGAACCGGGTCCGGCCAGGGGGCGGAACATCTTCTTTCCTGCCCCGCATACCGGACATTTCCAGTCTTCCGGCAGGTCCTCGAACTTGGTGCCCTTCGGGATTTTGCCTTTCCGATCTCCCCTGTCCGGGTCATAGATATAGCCGCAGTTGACGGTCTGGCACTGCCACATCTCTTCTGGTCTTGCCATCGTTCTCTTCCCTTTTCTTAAACAGTTCGTTGTTGTGCCCAAAATCGGCAGGGATAGGGCTGCTGGGAATCGGAGCTCCAGCCCTAAGGTTTCCTCAATTCCTTCAACTTCCCGTGCCAGGAACAGTTGTCGCAAAAAACTTCGGTTTCATCCTGAATTTCAATTTTCCCGTTTTCGGTCTCCTCGGCGGCTATGAACACCTCGCCGTAACGAAGATCGAATTCCTGCATGTCATACTCATCTTCCTGGCCTTTGACATAGAAACGATCACAGGCACAGACCGGACAGGCCATCTTCTAACCTCCCCTCAAAGAATCACGCCTAAGGAACTTTAAAAAAAGCCTTCTTTGCAGCGCCGCAAACAGGGCACTTATCAGGCGCTTCTTTTTCGACCGTCATGCCGCAGACCGAACAGACATAGTAGTCCGCGTCTTCGTTCTTGCCCAGGTTATCCATGGCCTTCTGGTAGAGGCCGGCGTGGATTTTCTCGACCGCGTTCGCATAGGTGAAGGAGCGCTCAGCATCCTTGTTCCCTTCTTTCTTGGCCTCCGCGATAAACTCCGGATACATTTTCTTGAACTCGTGGGTTTCACCGGCAACGGCTGTTTTCAGATTGTCCGCCGTTTTCCCCACGCCTTTCATCGTCCGCAGGTGGCTGTGGGCATGAACGGTTTCTGCCTCTGCCGCAGCCCTGAACAGCTTGGCGACCTGCTTGTACCCCTCTTTTTCCGCCTGCTGGGCAAAAGCCAGGTATTTTCGATTGGCTTGAGATTCACCCGCAAAAGCATCCTGTAGATTTTTTTCCGTGCTACTCATAACTCATCTCCTCCTTCGTTGAGTGTTCTGGGTTTGAAAAACTTCGTTCACCTCCACCATCCCTTTCGGATGTGCGCCTCTTTTTCAGACTCTGCCAGTTGCTTTATTTTGTAAGCGGAATCCCTCAGAACGCTGAATAAGACCCCGCAACCGGTGTCTTCCCGCACCTCATCTCCTTCATCCGCCAGGTCGAGCATGGTTTTCGTCAGTTCAATCGTCTTCCGAATGCTCTCGTCACATCGTTTCATGCTTTCAAGGCCTCATTGCGGTTTCTTTTACCCGTTTCAATATCGATGCCAATGGCGGAGTTCCCAGGGGTTTTCAACTAAATTACATGATTTCAAAGCGTTAGCATGGAGCTTGGGACAGGGTTTCGGTGGATGCTTTTTGGGGCTTGAGACACTTCTGTCTCAGGTCCGGGTAGTGCTGCCCTCCCCGCCATCCGAGGCTCCAGCCGCCCGCCTTCACGCGCCTTCAGCTGGCTCCTATGCCCCGTCGGTAACCGTCAGGATTCCATTGTAGAGAAGGGGCTTAAGCCTCTCTCCTACGAATTAAGGTTCTTTGGGGTGTTAATAAGGGACTGTCTCAAAGGAAAACCGAGACACATGTGTCTCATGAGACATTCAGGTGGTCTGAAAGGAAGCGGTAAAGGGTGGCCCGTCCTACGCCGAGGATTCTGGAGGCCTTTGCCTTATTCCCTCCGGCCTGGTCAATGGCGTGCCGGACCGCGTCCTCGGTCAGTTTTCTTGAGGACTGGCGGTTGGGATGAGAGCCCCTCAAAAGCCTCAGCTCCATCGGAAGGTGTTCGGGTTTTATGATTTTGCCCCGGCAGTGGACCAGGGCGAAGTGAATCGCACTCTGGAGCTCTCGAACGTTCCCCGGCCAGGGATACGCTTTCATCAAATCGAGGGTCTCAGCCGAGACCCCAAGGCCCTCTTCGCCCTCCTCCGCCGCCTTCTGGAGAAAATACTCCACCAGGAGGGCGACGTCATCCTTCCTCTCCCTGAGAGGTGGAAGGTGAATCGGGACCACGCTGATCCGGTAGTAGAGATCCTCGCGGAAATGCTTCCTTCGCACTTCCTCCTTCAGGTCCCTGTTCGTCGCGCTGATGATGCGGATGTCCACGGAGATGGTCCTCTCGTCCCCCACCCGTTCGAAAGTCCCTTCCTGCAGAACCCGGAGGAGCTTTGCCTGCACCGACTTGGGCAAATCCGCCACCTCATCCAGGAAAACGGTCCCCCCGTGGGCGAGTTCGAAACGCCCCCTCTTGTCGCGAACGGCTCCCGTGAAAGCGCCTTTCACGTGCCCGAAAAGCTCACTCTCCAGAACCCCTTCTGGAAGGGCGCCGCAGTTGATGGGAACAAAAGGGCGTCCCCCGCGCCGGCTTTCGTTGTGAATCGCCGAGGCGACGAGCTCTTTTCCGGTTCCTGTTTCCCCGGAAATGTGGACCGTGTAGTCGCCGGTGGCAAGGTCCCGGATCTGCCTGTAAACCTGCAGCATCCTGGGATGCTTGCCGATGATGCCTGCAAACCCCTTGAGATCGCCGGTCCGGATTTTGAGCCCGATCAGGTCGGTGACATCGCGAAACGCAGCGACCACACCCACAAAACCTTGTTTGTCGTTTTTCATGCCCGTCACCTGCATCTCAATCCGCCGGGCTTCGCCTTTCTTGTTGAATATGGTCAGGGGGTAGCAAAGGCGGTCCAGGGAATCGGGTGAACCGTCGACAAACGAGCAGCGACCCCCGCAGAAGGGTCCTCCGAAGACCTCATGACAGTCTTTCCCGATCACCTCCTGCCTCTGGTATCCCGTGATCTCCTCCGCACATTTGTTGAAGAAGATGATACGGCGCTTCCGGTCGTGAGCGATGATCCCTTCGGAGAGGGTCTCCAGGATCCGCTCCAGGTTTTTCTTCTCTGAAAGGATTTTTTCCAGCCGCACGTCGTCCATGAGAGGGTCCCGTGAGAGGGTTTTACGCGAACTTCATCGAGTGTATACCCTATAACAACGGCAATTCCTGATCAAGGCAAAAGCCGCTTGGCAGAGACCGTGATGGAAACCAGAATGGGTTTGCTGGCTTTTCATTGTGGCAAGGGCATTCGTGCTTATGTTGATTCTAAACATCTTGGAGGGCGGCAAGAAACGATGGCAACGAAAGAAGGGGAATCACGCCATAGCGCGGATCGTTCCAACAGACTGATTCGAGAAAAAAGCCCTTATTTGCTCCAGCATGCCCATAACCCGGTGGATTGGTATTCATGGTGCGACGAGGCGTTCGATACGGCAGAAAAGGAAAACAAACCCATATTCCTGTCCATCGGTTACTCCACCTGCCATTGGTGCCATGTGATGGAGAAGGAATCTTTCGAGGACCCGGAAGTGGCGCAGTTGATGAACGAGGCTTTCGTCTCCATCAAGGTGGACCGGGAAGAAAGACCTGATTTAGATCATGTCTATATGACCGTCTGCCAGATGATGACGGGCAGCGGCGGGTGGCCTCTGACGATCGTGATGACACCGGACAAGCGACCCTTTTTCGCTGCCACCTACATCCCTAAGGGCAGCCAGTTCGGCCGAACAGGGATGATGGAACTCGTCCCCCGCATCCGGGATATCTGGAGGGATCGACAGCGGGACGTCCTCGAGTCAGCGGAAAACATCACCACCGCCCTCCGGGGCATCGAAAAGGAAACCCCCGGAGAAGACCTGGATCGATCGGTCCTGGATCTCGCCTACGCGGACCTGGCCAAGCGTTTCGACGCGACTTACGGCGGGTTCAGCGGTGCTCCCAAATTCCCAACCCCCCACAACCTCTCCTTCATCCTCCGCTACTGGAAACGAACCGGAGACCCAAGAGCCCTCAGCATGGTCGAAAAAACCCTCCAGGAAATGAGGCATGGCGGGATTTATGACCAGCTCGGTTTCGGGTTCCATCGCTACTCCACAGACAGGGAATGGCTCGTTCCCCACTTCGAGAAAATGCTCTATGACCAGGCCATGCTTGCCCTGGCTTACATCGATGCCTTTCAGGCAACGGGCAAGAACCTCTATGCAGCAACGGCCAAGGAGATTTTCACCTATGTGCTCAGGGACATGACATCTCCTGACGGAGGCTTCTATTCGGCCGAAGATGCTGACAGCGAAGGGGTGGAAGGCAAATTCTACGTCTGGGACGAAGAGGAAATCCGGCAGGTCCTCGACAAAGACGACGCTGACCTGCTGATCCGCACGTTCAACGTGCGAAAGAACGGCAATTTCCGGGAAGAAGCGACCGGGAAGAGCCACGGTACGAATATTCTTTACCCTGGAAAATCGATCCCTGAGCTCAGCGCCGAGCTCAAAATGCCTGCCCCGGAGCTCGAAGCAAGGTTTGATTCAGCCCGGTCCAGGCTTTTTGAGGCTCGTGAGAAGCGCATCCATCCCCACAAGGATGACAAGATCCTCGTTGACTGGAACGGGCTCATGATTGCAGCCCTGGCCCGCGGCGCGCAGGTTTTCGGGGACAAAACCTATGAGAATGCCGCTGCCAGCGCCGTGAAGTTCGTTATGACGGCGATGCGAGACCCCCGAGGCCGCCTTCTTCACCGCTTCAGAGAGGGTGAGGCGGGAATCTCGGCGAACCTCGACGATTACGCATTCCTCATTTGGGGGTTGATCGAGGTTTACGAGGCGTCCTTTGACGCCCGGTACCTCAAATGGGCTCTTGATTTGAACGCAACCATGGTGGAGCATTTCTGGGACCCCAGGGGAGGGGGGCTTTTTTTCACCCCCGATGACGGGGAAAAGCTGATCGTCCGAAAGAAGGAAGTCTACGACGGCGCCCTTCCTTCAGGCAATGCCGTGGCGATGCATAACCTCCTGAGGCTCGCCCGCTTTACGGGCAACGCTGACTTGGATCAGAAGGCATCTCAGATCAGCCAAGCTTTTTCCAACCAGGTCCGGCAGTTTCCATCCGGCTACACCCAGTTTCTGAGTTCCGTGGATTTCGGCCTGGGGCCTTCGTTTGAAGTGATCGTCGTCGGGTCTTCTCAGGATCCAAACACGGATGAGATGCTGAAGGCCCTCAGGACACAGTACATACCGAACCGGGTGCTGATGTTCAAACCTTCGGACGAAAAGACGGACACCCTTGACGATATCGCGCCGTTTACGAGGGATCATATGCCGGTCGATGGAAGGGCGACCGCGTACGTTTGCCGCAACAACGCATGCCGCCTGCCTTTCACAGACGCCCATGAAATGATGAAAACAATGACAGGCGCGGTCAATAACCGACCGGGCCAATGAGCCTCCGAGCCTCCTGTAGAGCTATTTTTTCGGTTTCTCCTTCGGCTTCTGCTCCGGCGCCGCATCTGGATAAAAAAAGACTTTTCCCTGCTCATCCTTGTAGGGAATGGCCCTCAGATGGGTTCCCACATCGCTGCTTTCTCCGATCCGCCAGAGTCGCCCTGTCTCCGTGTCGAGCATAAACTGATCCTTGCTGGAATCAGATATCTGGCCGAACACGTATCTTCCGCTGGCTGTGCCGAGAACCTTCTCGGAGGACATCTTTTGGGCCGGCTGAGGCGTGATCCCGAATTGGGCAAAAGCCGGCCTGAAATTCAGGGCAACCAGCCCGGCTGCGAATAGGATAAACTTTAGGTGAGAATGCATACTGTTTTCACCTCCTCTCTTTCCATGGCTCCTCCGCCCCGCTCCGGCTGAGGTAAGCCCCAAAACCTCCTTCAATCGATTCGCGCACCTGCAAGGATGTTCAGAGCCTGCTGGAACCCCGCCTTCCACCTCAACTGCGACATCGCATGGGACAGGGCCTTTTGCAGCACATCCTCAATCAGGTGAGTATTTCCGCCGACAAACCACACCGGCTGGGGGGCAAACTCGCCTGCCTCGACTTTCCCTCGCCATCGGAGCGATTGATCCTCCTGGGAATAAAGCACCAAAGCGA
>JAGUZM010000223.1 GCA_020060805.1 Deltaproteobacteria bacterium
CCTCATGGGGGCCTGTTCGTGAGGGGCGAGGAGAAAGGCTATTTCGAGTTCGGGGGCTCGACCATCATCGTGATTTTCAAACCATCCGTGGCAAGAGTTGATGCGGATATCCTGGAATATTCGAGACAGGGAATCGAGACCCTTGTGAAGTACGGCTCAGCCATCGGGAAAAGAGAGGAGAAGGGGTCATAAGAAAGCCCAGGCTGGCCATGTCGGCCAGCCTGGGATCGTTTTTTCAGAAGACCTGTTTCAGATCATGGGCGACCTGGACGCGCCGCCCCAAAGGCCTCCTGATTACTTCGAACAATGATGGTGAGCGTGTTTCTTGAACACCTGTTTGAACTTACCCCAGCTATTGGCCTTGCTTCTGGGGGTGAAGACGATCACGCTGTCTGTGCCTTGGAAAGTGACCCCGTCAACAGTTTCACCGGTCAATGTCGCCTCCGTGCTGGTTTCGTCGAGAACCAAGTGCTTTGTTCTGAAGAGGAGGAGCATATCCAATTCGTGGTCTCGGTTCACATCGAAGAGCACGGAGCGAACCGGCGCCGCGTTAGCAAACAGGACCGACTGAGGGTTGATCATTCTGGCGTCAAAGGTCTCCGAGCTGAGGACCGCGACCGGTACGATCCCTTTGCAGTGGAGGCAGATCCTGTTGTGTCGGGAACCCGGCCAGATGTCAATGTCCACGTTCACGATAACCTCGGTCCTGGTCTCGTCAGCACCCATATCCGGCAAATCGTTGATGACGCGGGGATCTCCTTCAAAGTCAGCCTCAGGGAGGTCGCCGGCGTCAATGCCTGCATCAACGCAGGGAGAATCAGGGCTCAGATGATAATCGTCATCTCCCGCAAACAAGGGGTCCACATCCTTGTTTGTTGCATCATCCCAGTCAAGGGTGGAACTGGTAACGGAAACGGCCGTTTTTCCTCCCTTAACATTGCTGCTCTTTACATTTACAACCGCGCCAGAAACCAGGCAGGCTTCAGGCCCGGAAACCGCCACATTCCTCCAGAAGATGGAGTTGTTGATCTGAACTGAGCCGCTGCTGGAATAAATCCCCCCTCCTTTACCGTTCGCAGGATCGCTGAGGGTGTTGTCGGCGACCGTGCAGTTGATTATTTTGGGCGATGAGGAGTTGGAAGACCAGATACCGCCCCCGTAATAGGTTGCGGAGTTGAGGGCGATCAAGGAACTCGAAAAGGAAGGGTAGGAGTTCTTTGTCGCATAAACCCCTGCTCCGAAATAACCACCCTGATTTCTTGAAATAGAGCACTCGGTGACTTTGGGGGAGGACATGAGGGCGTATAAGCCGCCGCCGCCAGTACTTGAGATGTTTCCCTCGATGTCGCAATCGCGTATGTTGGGAGAGGCGTTATTGAGGCAGGCGATGCCGCCGCCGTATTTTGCCTGATTTCCCGTGATGATGCAGGCGCTGATATTGGGGGACGCGCCGTTGTCGCAAAGGATAGCACCGCCGTTGTCGGTCACTTTGCCCCCCTTGATCGTGAAACCGCGCAGCACGGAACCGTTCGTCTCGATGCCGTCAAACGTGAAGGCCCTGCCGCTCCCCTGGCAATCGATCACGCAGCTCTCCCTGTCCCCCCCTTGGGATTCGATGTTGATCGCCCTGCCCCGGATGAGCAAGTTCACGTTGCCCGGCCCGCTATAGATGCCCGGCGCAACGGACACCGTATCCCCGGGGAGGGCAGCATCGATCGCCGCCTGGATATTGGGATAATCCGCTGAGGGGACGTTGAGGGTGGCTCCCGAAACAGTGCTCGCCCAAAAAACGGGCACGATCGCCATGACCCAAATCAGGTTCCTGATGAGCCTCGACCTCCTTTTCATGAGATTTCCTCCTTTCGTTTTTCCTCCGCCTCCGCCCGTTTGTCAGGGGAAAAAACACCCGAGGGGCGGGGGAGAGAAAAGCTCCAAACTTACCCTCGATTCGAGCCTCAAAAGGTGCAACCCGGATGCCCTATAGTGGAACGGATTTTGCCTGTGCCCTATCCTTCTAAAATCGTGATGAAAAATGGGCAACGGGTGTCTGGATAGCTTTTGGAAAAAGCAAAAAAACATCGGCAAAAATCGTCAGGGCAAGGACACTTTGCGGCCCTTGTTAGGGAATGAAGCTGAGGGGATTTTTGTAGACAGGTTTGATCACCTGTAAAGGATGGGGCAGCAGGAGAAAACCCTGCTGCAAAAGGGGCGGTTGAAACGATAGATGGAAAAGAAAAGGCTCGGACGGGCGCGGATCCCGTGAACGATCACCAGTACCAGTCAGCGCCCATGCCCACTTCATTCCTGGCGTCCTTCACGCCAGCCACGTTTCTTGCCACCGCAGGAATCGCTTCCAGGGCGCCTTCTGACTGAGCACTGCCCCAGATTGTGACGACGCCGCTTTCGGCCCTAACCCTGACATTCGCACCCTTGGTCCGGGAATCCTTGGTCAGGGCAGCCCAGACACGGCTTGCGAGCATCAGGTTGTCAAAAGCTTTCTGAGACGCTGCCGTGGGCTTGAAATCATCCAACTCCGTCATCCGGATGACCGTCTCGGAAGCGGATTCAACGCTCATCTTCTCGAGGTTTAGCACGACATCATAGAGAGAGGCGTCTTGCCACTCGACTCCGTAGAGAAATCGAGTCCATTTTATCCGTTCCTTGTCCACTTTTTCGATCGCGACCATGGCCTGCTCTCGAGTCAGGCCGGTCCGCTCGGTGGCAGCTCTAACGCGGAATTCCATGTCTGCGATGACCCGAACCCGGAGGACATGGGAGATCCCGGCCAGAAGCAAATGCCCGGCGTGTCCATGATAGACCAGCTGGCTTTCCTTCGCACGGTCCAGAAGGGCAGCGGTGACAAAACTGAGGTAGGCGATGCGTTTGGAAGGATTCTGCTGCCAGAAGTGAGGCGGTTCTTGGAGGGCTGCGGTGAGCTTCTCCTCTGAGATCCCGTATTCACTCGCCGCATCGAGAATGACCTCCCTGCTGAGGCAGGGATATCCCAAGCGCTCGGCAAGGCGTTCGGCAACGGCCTTGCCCCCGCTGAAGGTCCCACGGGAAATCGTGATAATCGCCATATAAGCCTCCGACGAGAAAACTTCTTTTTGGGGGGGAGCCGATCTTTTTGCTAGGTGAGGCTGGGCTGTAGACGACCTACGGACAACTCTTCTTCGATACGTAGTATAGGGAGGGTCGTGCACGGGTGTCAAGCTCAAAGCAGGATACCCCGCCCCGTGGATTGCCAAGGCCCATCCGCAACGCCTCCGTTCACCCTATGCTTCAGCCTGAGGTGTTACAAAATGTGCAATTTCCATGGCACTTTTTGGAGCAAAAAAATGTTGCCTGTTGAGGGAGAGCCTATTCAGGGTTGTCAGGACGATCCGTCCGGGTACCCGATTCCGCTTACAGGGCATGGGCCGGCGGGTCGTGGAGAGGGAAAGGCTGGGTGGCGTCGGAGTAAATGGGAGAAATCGCTTGGGCGATACCCTTCTAAGGATAATATTTTGACATCTATGGATTTTTCGGATTGAATGGTTTTTTCGAATGCTTGAGCATCCTTTAAGGAAGTCCGCCGCTGATCTTCTGGCCGGCCCTCGTTAGCATGCTGATTCCCATCGATTTGGGAGGCTGGGAGCCTCTCGCAAATGGAGCGCTTTCATTCGAACCTGCGTGGTCCGGAAGTTGCATGCCTGACGTCTCAACCGTGCTAACCCGATAGGGGCAACGGTAATCCGATGACGAACGAAGAGATGAATCACCCTGCCTCTTGGTTCGCGATTCCAGCCAAAAGAACAAATGTTAAGGGCCCAGCACAAGAAGACGGTGTTCCAAAGTTCGATTCCCCGGATTCGAGAAAAGGTTTTTCACCTCGGGACGGAGCCGTTGAAACTCGGGATCAATGTTTGGTTGAGGGCTTGGTGCATGCCCGGGGATGTCTCCGCCCTGTTCTGGTTTTCCCTGGCAAAGCTGAGAAGGCACCACGGACGAAGGGGAAGGGTCCGATGAAAGGAAGGAGATCGTGAAGAGCCGATCTTTCGGGTTGACACGCCGAGGGATGATCCTTAGAGTGGCGCATGTTTTTGGCACCTGGGAAGTCAGCCCGAGCCCGAGGGGATTGGTTTTTCAAGCCAGGGACTGAGTTGAAATGGGTGGAGAAGCCCGCGCAACGGATGCATGGGCGACGAGTTCAGAGTTTGGGAGGTCGTGCGTGAGGATTTCAGGGCTGACACGGGGATTGGTCATCTGCATGGTTCTCGGCTGGTTCGGAGTCGTCTCAGCAACCCATGGTCTGGTGGTGGCTGATTTTTCAGCAGGCCTGGGCATGGACGGGGTTCCCCAGGGATGGGAGGTGAAGGAGAAAGAAGGAAAAGCGGATTTTTCTTTGGTCAAAGAAGGGGTGATTCACGCTCTTCGGCTCCGGAGCGAGGGAACGTCTTTTTCTCTTCAGAAACCGCTAAACGTTGACCCGCGCCGATTTCCGGTTCTTTCATGGAAATGGAAAGTGACCAAACTACCCGAGGGTGGCGACGTCAGAAAATCGAACACCGATGATCAGGCCGCCCAGCTCTTCATCGCCTTCTCCAACTCAAACGTGATTTCCTACATCTGGGACACGAATGCGCCGCAAGGGGTCGTGGAGGGTACGTGGCTGCCGCCGTTCTTATCGATCAAAACGCTCGTTGTCCGGTCAGGACACGAGGACGCCGGGAAATGGGTTACCGAGAGCCGCAACGCCCATGCCGACTACCGTCACCTCTTTGGGTCTGAACCGCCGAGGATCGCCGGGATCAGGCTCCAGATCAATTCCCAGCACACGGAATCATCCGGGGAGAGTTACTTCGCCGACGTGGTCTTCACGAACCAGTGAGAGAACGCACAAGGCCAGAGGTCCAGGGCCATGAGAGACTTCGCGAACGACGGGAAGAGGACCTGATCAGGCCCAAGCGAAAATCACCCTGCCGACTCACAGGAATCCCTACAACGAAACAACGCTTTACTTCAGCGCCTTCCTGAGCTTAAGATAGACAACCGGCTCACGGAAAGAGAGCCCTTCCAGGAGTCTCAGCTTGACCTTCATCAGGTGCCATCACAAGAGATCGATGCCAAAGGTGATGGTGGAGATTTGCCGCCGATGCAGGCGGGCAGCCTCATGCCGGGACTACCAATCGCACCTTCAGCCGAGGTTGTTTCCGGAACCCGAAGTGCCTCTTCAGAGAGTGCGAAAGAGAGACCGGCTGATGACGTTGCCCCGCGTTCAGAAGACCAAAATCCCAGAGCAACTATCCCTGAAAATGGGCTGAGGCGCGCTAGGGCCGGCTAATTCCTGATCGGTGTTTTGACGTCAAACCCGCAAATCATGATCTCTGTCACCACCAGGCATTCCTCTGTCATGAATCATTCTGAGAGAAAAGCGATTGAAAGAATCGAGGGCTGTTGCCGCATCCTGCTGATCGCTCCCCATGGTTGCCAGGGAGATGATGATAACACGGGGACATTGACGAGGAAGGTCGCTCAAGGTCTCGGGTGTTACGCAGTCATCAACGAGATTTACCGTAAACCCGAAAAGCGGAAGGACCCGGAATCAGGCCTGATGAGAGAGGTGCCTGACATCGGCTGCAGGAAAATCAATCTGAATCGTTTCAACCAGGTCGAGAGGTACGCAAAGGAGGAGTTCCTTTTGCCTATCCTCGAGTTCACGGAGAGAATCATAAAGCAACACGGGAGGGCATTCGTCCTATGGATTCACGGGATCAAGGATAGGAACATTGCCGGAAACGCATTGGTTTCAGAGGCGGA
>JAGUZM010000204.1 GCA_020060805.1 Deltaproteobacteria bacterium
ACTCTGTGTCTTCCCGGTAATCCCTATTAAGATTATGGGGGCGTTCAAAACGGCCCGAGGTAATATTGCGGTCCTGAGAGGACACCCCCCGGGGGGCTTCGGCCCACGCTGAATTCGGCAACGGATTTCTGACTCAGGACACTACGAGACTTCTTCAAAAATATCTACAGGCACGTCGTAGTAAGGCATGGAATCGTTTGCCCGGTTTGAGATATCCAGTCCCGGGTCTCTGCTGGCCTGGTAGGCGCACTCGGAGCAATCCCAGAAAGCCCAGACTTTCTTCACAGCCTCATCCAGGCAAACGCTATAGAAAAGACAGAAGGCGTTTCTTTCTCCCTTCCTGTGTATCGGATTTCTTTCTTTGGTGTTCACGATAAAACCCCCTCGTGATTCCCTCGGCCGACCCCTGACCTCCGGCCGGCTCAGGGTTTGCCTCGGCCAAGAGGTAACCTCCAGCCTGGGCTGATCAACTCCTGCACCCCATGTGCCGAGCGGCCGACCGGCCTTTCCCTTCGCAAAGATCCTGAGCGTCCTTGCCGGAAGATGCGATCCGTCGGCTCTGTTCTTGCGGTTTTCCGGTGTAATCTCGCTTAAATAGGTTTCTATTGATCAGACCGATGAGAAGCCCATGCATTTGACCGTCCAGACGGAATGGCCTCACCTCTTTCAGTCAGGTTCGCCGGTTTGGTTTGCGTTGATTTTGTGGTAAAAAGATAATCCTCGGGAACCACAAGTCAACGTACCCCCATCACACCCTGGCTCAGTCTGGTTTAGCGATGAAGGTTTTGCTCATACAGCCCCCGATTCGTGACTTTTACGACACGCAGATCCGCCTCCAGCCTTTGGGGCTTTGCACGCTCAAGGCCGCGGTCGGGAAGCACCTGCCGGAGGTGGAAGTGGTCGTGAAGGATTACCACCAGGGCCATGGCCGGAGAACCATACCCTACCCGCCCGAGCTTTCCTACCTGAAGGAATTCTACCCGTTCCCGGACAGGAGCCCTTTTTCCATGTTCCACAATTATTACCACTTCGGCGCAACCTTTCAGGAAATCGCCAGGGATGTTATGGACGAGAGACCCGACTTGGTCGGGATTTCGTCGCTCTTTTCGGCCTATCACCGGGAGGCCCTCGCTTGCGCCGAAGAAATCAAGAAAATACAAAACGTCCCCGTGCTCATGGGCGGGTCTCACGTCTCCGCATCTCCCATGGATACCCTAGAGAACCGTACCGTGGACTTTCTCATCCGCGGCGAAGGGGAGCGGCCCCTCGTGGAATTCCTGAAAGCCTGGCTTTCCGGAGGCGGCTTGGAGAAAGTGCCCAACCTGGGTTTCAGGCCGCAGGGTCAACCGGTTCTAAACCCCATGGAGAAGAATTACCCTTTCGAAGAACTCCCCCCGCCGGATTTCTCGGACCTGGGCCCCGGCCGTTATCTCTTTGAAAAAAAGCCCCTCTGCTTCATAACCTCGTCGAGGGGCTGCCCGCACCGGTGCGCCTTCTGCTCTGTTCATCTCACTTTCAGGGATGGGTTTCAGCGGCGTTCCCCGGGAAATGTCCTCTCCGAAATCCGGCAGCGTTATCAGGAGGGCTACCGCGTCCTTGACTTCGAAGACGATAACCTCACCTTCCGCAAAGAAGATTTCCGGCAGATCCTCGAGGCCCTGATCGAGGAGTTCCCTCAGGGCGAGCTTCGCCTTGCCGCCATGAACGGGCTCTCCTACGTCAGCCTCGATGGGGAGATCCTGGCCCTGATGAAAAGGGCCGGGTTCAAGGGTCTCAACATCTCCCTCGTAACGTCGAACAGCCCGGTCCTCTCAGAGCTCCGCCGGCCTCACACCCTGGAAAAATACCTGGAAGTGGTCAGCCAGGCCCACGCTCTGGGTTTCCATATCGTCTCCTACCAGATTCTGGGGCTCCCGTACGAAACCCTCGATGACATGGTCAACACGATCACCCTCATGGCCTCTTTGCCGGTGCTCATCGGCGCGTCGGTCTTCTACCTCACCCCCGGATGCCCCATGGCCATGGAATTTCCGAAGATGACCGAGGCTGACATTTTCAAATCGAGATCCACGGCCATGGCCGTCGAAACGGAGAACTTCCGGAGGGAAGACGTGTACACTCTCTTCATCGCCTCCCGGATCATCAACTTCCTCAAAAGCCTTCCGGTCCCGGACAACGGGTGGACCATGGGGCAGGTGCTTGACACGGAACAACAGCTGGGCAAGAGACAACAGCTCGGCATTGAAATCCTCAGAAGGCTGTATGAAAAGAGGGAGCTTTGCGCCGCCACCAAAGAGGGTCTCAAGGTTCTCCGCCCCTTCAAGGCTGACCTCTTCTTCAGGGTGATGGACCGGCTTAAATTCATCCGAACGACGGAAGGCCGCAAAATCCTCCTCCCCGCGCTCCCCCGGTAAATTCCCCCTAGAGCCTGCCCGTTCCATCGCAAACCCTCAATTAAAGCTTGTCAAAAGGAAACATCACAGATATAGTTAATTAACAAAACTGTTAATTAGTTATATCCCATGAAACACCTTCAATTGCGGACTCTGAACAAGCTCTACTTTGGTTATGCGGATATCGCCCGAGCCCTGGGCGTTTCACCGGCTTCGGCAAAAGTGACGGCTCATCGCTACACCAAGAGCGGATTCCTCATCCGAGTGAAACGCAACATCTATGTTCTGAGCGAAAGATGGCGGAGCATCGATCGCGAGGAGCAATTTATTATCGCCAACATCGTTCAGGTGCCCTCGTACATCTCCCTGATGACCGCTCTGGATTACTATGAAATCACGACACAAATGCAGCGCGGGTTCATCGAATCCGTGGCGACGAAGCGAACCGTGGTAAAAGAAATCAAGAAAACCGTTTTCAATTATGCGAAAATAAGGGCTGACTTGTACTACGGGTTTCTGAAGTCGAGAGGTTTTTTCATAGCACAACCTGAAAAGGCTTTCCTGGACGCCGCTTACCTGATGTCCCTGGGACGTTATGACTTGGACTTGTCCTCCATCGATTTCACCAAACTGGATTGGGGAAAGCTCAACCGCATGGCGCGATCGTTTCCTTTGAAAACGCGAAACTGGTTAAAGAAAAATGAATATCTTCGAAAAGCACGAAGTTCTTGAAATGGAAGTTCTCGAGAAACTGAAAAGCGCCCGGCTGCTGGACTCTATGGTATTTGGCGGCGGCAGCATGCTGAGGCTCTGCCACGAGTTGAAGCGTTATTCGGTGGACCTGGACTTTTGGCGAATCAAGGAAACTGCTGAAAAGAAACTTTTTGCCGGGCTCAAGGATGCTCTACAGGAGGCCTATGACATAACGGATGCGCAAATCGAGCGGTTCACCATGCTCGTCGAGATCCGTTCAGGAAACTTTCCCAAGCGGCTGAAAATTGAAATCAGGAAAGAGATTCGAGATTGGGACTTTGAAGAAAAAATAGCCTTTTCAAAGTTCAGTTCCAAGCAGGTTGTTCTGAAAGCCCATACGATGGAACAAACCATGGAAAACAAAATCGCGGCATTCATGGAAAGAGGCGAAATCCGGGACGGGTTTGACATTGAGTTCCTCCTGAGGAACGGCATTTCCTTGCTAGGTCTCTCTGAAAGCGATCGGGCGAAAATGCTCGCAAGGCTGAGCGGTTTCAAGGATAGAGACTTCAAGGTGAAACTCGGCTCTGTTTTGGAAAGCGATATTCGTGCCTACTACGTTGAGAATCACTTCAAATACCTGAGACAGAAACTGGAGTCCCTGGCATTGATGTCCCCTTCTATTTATTAACGTAGAAACCTCCTTCCCCGATACTGTAAGAGGGACCTCCCGCTCCCGATGTCGCCGCGCCCGGGGGCCACGCAGGTAAGCATCGTTGGCTCTACGTAGACCGGCCTACGTATTTCTACGTAGTCAAAAATACGTAGTTTCCGGTATTGACTTCTGCTGGGCGAGTGTCGTAAAAGCATGATCGCGCCTGCGTTTGCGAAAAGCGCAGAAGCCCGGAGCGCCGCCCCGGTGCTTCCGATTCTCAACCCCTCAGAGATTCAAGAGGCCCGGCTGCTGCGGGCCTCGCAATGACATTTCGCACAGCCTCCTCACCCTCCCCTTTAGCAAAGGGGGGTTGGGGGGATTTTCCCGATGCTCGGGTCCTTTTGCTGGGCGATTGAAAACCAGAGCTCCATGAACAGGTAGTCACGCACTTTTCAGCACATCCGCTACCAAGGGTGGCTCGAATGCGTACCCTCTTCTTCTGCCTCCTCCTTTCACTCACCCAATGGGCCGGAGCCAGCTTTGCAGGATCTCCGCCCGCATCCGGCATTCCAATATCAACCGAAGCAATTGAAAAGCGCCCCCTCCCCTCCCCGTCAACTCAAAGCACCGACCTTTATGTATCCCCGGAGACGGTTCTTTCCCTGCTCAAGAAAAAACAGGACCTCACCCTCATCGATGTTCGCGACACCAATTCCTTCGGCCGCTTCAGGATACCCGGCTCCATCCACGTACCCCTGTATGCGGTCAAGGCCAAAGGATTCCTCCAGAACCGATTCCTGGTTCTGGTCCATGAGGGTTATCCGGATGCCCAGGTGGAGCAGGCCTGCCAGGCTTTAAGGGATTCGGGGTTCAAGAAGGTCTGGATTTTGAGGGGGGGACTGGTCTCCTGGTCGATGCACCGGGGCCCGGCGGAGGGCGACCCGCCAGCCCGGGCGGAACTCGGCAAAGTCCCTTCCCCCGCTTTTTTCCTGAAAAAGGACTCTGAAGAGTGGCTCGTGGTTGACATCTCCCGCGATCATAAAAGAACCCTCCGATCCCTTCCGCGGGCTGTTCATGTGCCCTTCCCAGCGGAGCCCAGGAGTTTTCCGTCCCGGTTGAAGGCTGCCCTCGACTCGAAACCCGGGTCCTCTCCCCGGTTCCTTCTCCTATGCGCCGCGAAAGAAGAAGATTATGCGGCCGTGAATCCCCTGGTTCAGGAAGCAGGCATAAAGGATGCGTTCTATCTCAAAGGGGGTCTCGCAGGGTACGAGAGCTTCCTGCAACAGCTCTCCTTCTTGGCCCACCCTGAGAGAATCACCCAGCAGGGAGGATTGAGGTGCTTCGATTGCCCGTAAGGCGACACATCATCTTTTTTCTTACCCTTCTCGGATCCCTTCTGATTCTGGCGGAAGCTCTCAGATATCCCGCGGCCCACCGCGCCCCTTCCCCTTACCCGATCCAGCGAACCGTGCAGTACGCCTTTACCCTTCAGAACCAGACCAACCGTTTGATCGAAAGGGCGGAGTTCTGGGCAGCCGGTCCTGTCAAAGAGACCGCCACCCAGCGGTGCGACCGCCTGGAAGTCTCTCACCCTTACCAGCTCATCTCGGATGATTTAGGCAATCAGGTTCTCTTCTTTGAGATCCGGAACCTGCCCCCTTTCAGCTCCCGGATCATCACTGTCACGGCGCACATGTCTTTCTCCCCGGTTCCTAACCGGCTCGTCGTTAAGGACACCGAGAGGTACCTCTCCCCTGAACCGTTCTATGAAGCCGATGCCCCTGAGTTGACCCGCGTTGCCGCGGGCCTCAAATCCAATCGCCCCATGGAATCCGCTGAGAAGACATTCCAATGGGTTGTCTCCAACGTGGCCTACTCCGGGTACACCCGGAACGACCGGGGCGCCCTTTATGCTCTCAGGAAAAAGGAGGCGGACTGCACGGAGTTTATGTATCTCTTCGCCGCCCTCTGCCGGGCCAACCGAATTCCCGCACGCGGCATGGGCGGCTTTGTCTGCACCCAGAATGCCCTGCTCAGGCCGAGCGAGTATCACAACTGGGCGGAGTTTCACGACGGCAAGGTGTGGCGAATCGCAGACCCCCAGAGAAAGGCGTTCATGAAAGATCCTTCCCATTACGTGGCCATGAGGGTTATCGCTAAGTCATCCCAGGATCCCTTGGCCGGGTTCCACCGGTTTCGGTACTCAGGGGAAGGCCTGAAGGTCAGGATGAACGGGTGAAAACAGATCCAATGAAATGATGGAGTGTTGGAGTACTGGAGTGTTGGGGTGATGGATGAACAGCACATCGGGTTTTTCTGCTTTTTTCAATACTCCACTGCTCCATCACTCCAATACTCCAATTTCTTGGAGGACCGACATGAAGAAGAGGCAATCGCTAATTCAAAAGAGTTCGGGTTTTCTTGCGCTTTTCTCCGCCTTCGTCTTCCTCCTGCCGGCGGTGACGGCTCCCCCTGCCTTTGCCGCTGATGACTCCGTGTGCGCCAGGGTCAAGATTGAAATCAAGCAGGAGATGACCCTCGAGCGCCAGGCTTTTGACGCCCACATGCGCATCACCAACGGCCTCTCCCACATCGCCCTCCAGAACGTGGGGGTGACCGTCAGGTTCACGGATGAGGCGGGTACCGGCGTTCTTGCAACCTCGGACCCGAACAACACCCAGGCTCTCTTCTTCATCCGCCTCGATTCCATGGTCAACATCGAAGACGTATCCGGCCTCGGCACGGTGCAGCCTGCCTATACAGCGGATATCCACTGGCTCATCATCCCTGCCCCTGGCGCTGCCAACGGCCTTCCCCAGGGAAAGCTCTACAACGTCGGCGCTTCCCTCACCTACACCATCGGCGGAGAACAACAAACCACGGATGTTTCACCGGACTACATTTATGTCCGACCCATGCCCGAGCTTGTCCTCGACTATTTTCTTCCCAGCGACGTCTACGGCGACGATGCTTTTACCCCCCAGATCGAACCCCCGGTTCCCTTCTCCCTCGGCGTCAGGGTCTCAAACAACGGAAGCGGCGCGGCAAAGAGCGTCAGGATCAATTCAGCCCAGCCCAAAATCGTTGACAACCAGCAGGGCCTCCTCGTCGGTTTCGTGATCGAGGCGTGCGAAGTCAACGGCCGAGTTGCCGGCCGGAGCCTCCTCGCTGATTTCGGCGATATCCAGCCGAACGCCGCTTCCCTGGCTCGATGGGTTATGACCTGCTCCCTCTCCGGCCGATTCCTGGAGTTTAAGGCAGACTATTCCCACTCGGATGAGCTGGGCGGAGAGCTGACTTCCCTTCTCCAGGCTACCAACACCCATTTTCTCCTCCGCGACGTGATCGTGGATCTCCCGGGAAGGGACACGGTCCGCGATTTCCTGGCCAGGGAAGGCGCGGGGTACAAGGTCTTTGAATCGAGCAACGTGGATACGGAAGCCGTGGACCGATCCGCGTCTTCTTCCATGACCGGCTCGGGCTACCAGTGCACCCTCGCCACCCCTCCCGGTGCGGGGTTCATGGTGGTGAAGCTCGCCGATCCCCACGCAGGCCAGAAGGCGATCAAGGAAGTGGTGCGATCGGACGGGAAGCGGATCAGGCCCGAGAATACGTGGCTTGCCAAAACCAGGGTCGGGAGCGACCCCTGGCAGCACTTCTTCTACCTCTTTGACGCGAACACCACAGGCTCCTACACCGTGACCTTCCAGGACCAGGCCCTGTCCAACGCACCCCTCCTTCAGTTCATCGGCGACAAGGTCGGGGTCGAAGGCCAGCCCCTTTCTTTCATCGTGGAGGCGACCGACCCGGACGGGACCATACCCAGGCTCTCCGCCACCCCCCTTCCTGCAGGTGCCGGGTTTGCCGATGGAGGCAGCGGCAGCGGGACGTTCAGCTGGACCCCGAGCGTGGGCCAGGCAGGGGCTTACCAGGTCACTTTCGCCGCCTCGGACGGGGTCCTGGAAGACCGCAAACGAGTGCGGATTATCGTCAATTCCATCCTGGATACGGACGGCGACGCTATGCTGGATGCGTGGGAGAGGCAACACTTCGCCGACCTCAGCCATGACGGCACCGCCGACTCTGACGGCGACGGCGTGACGGACCTGGCCGAGTTCCTCGCTGGAACAGACCCGACAGCCCCCAACCGCGCACCCACTGTTCCCGAGTTCGACACGCCCGCTGACGGGACCGCGGTGGCCGGCCTCGCCCCGTCCATCATCATCCTCAACAGCGCTGACCCTGACGGCGACCCCTTGACCTATGAGTTCGAGCTCTACTCTGATGAAAGGCTCACCGACCTTGTGGCCGCCGCTGCCGAGGTGCTCCAGGGCCAGGCAACCACGTCCTGGGTCGTGCCAACCCAGCTGGCTGACAACGCCTGGCACATCGTGCGGGTCAGGGCCTCCGACAAGGCAAGCCTCACGCCGTGGGCCTACAGCAGGTTCTTCGTGAACACGACGAACGACCCGCCCGGCCCGTTCCGTATCAGCCGCCCAAAGGATGGCACCCAGGCTTCTTCCCTGAGGCCCGTGCTGGAGGTTACGAACAGTAAGGACAAGGATGAAGACCCCCTCGCCTACACCTTTGAGGTCTACACAGACAGCAGCATGGTGAACCTTGTTGCATCGGCCACGGTTCCCCGGGGAAAGAACGGCTCCACCTCATGGCAGGTCACGACCCCCCTGGCGGACGACACCGTCTACTTCTGGAGGGTGATCGCCGCGGATGAACACGGCGCCCAAGCAGCCACATCCCTTGCCTCATTCCGCGTGAACACCTCCAACAGCGCACCCATG
>JAGUZM010000237.1 GCA_020060805.1 Deltaproteobacteria bacterium
CGGGCGGCGTGTCGGACCGGGGCGCAGTGTCAAAAGCGAGAGACCTCTCCCCACAGATCTTCTCGATCCCCGCCAAGATGCGCTTGGTGGCCTCCTCCAGTCGCGCCGGGTCGAGATCCCGGACGTCCACGGTGAACTCGACTTTTCCCGGGATCACGTTCGCCTGGCCCGGCTCGCAGCTCACATACCCGACCGTCGCTACCGTGTTCCCTCCCATCTCCTGGGCCGCGATTCTCTCGACCTCGGCGATGATTCTCGCCGCCCCCTGGAGCGCATCATGGCGAAGCCCCATGGGTGTTGCACCCGCATGGTTCGCCTTCCCCCGCAGGGTGACCATGAGCTGCTTGATCCCGTTGATTCCCTCCACCACGCCGACCCGAATCCCCCTGCTTTCAAGCACAAGGCTCTGTTCGATGTGAAGCTCGATCATGGCCGCCACGTGGCCCCGCTTCAGGGTCCCCGAGTCGTCCACGATGACGCCGGCTTTTTCCATCGCTTCCGCGTAAGAAAGGCCATGCCGGTCTTTGAGGCGCAGGAGATCATCGGCCCCGAGTTTGCCGATCCACGCCCTGCTTCCGATCATGATGGAATGGAACCGGGAGCCCTCTTCCTCGGCAAAAACCACGACGTCGAGGGGGTGGCGGTGGGGGACGCGGTTCTCCGCGATCACCCTCGCCGCCTCCAGCGCGCAAACCACGCCGGCCACGCCGTCGAATCGTCCTCCCTGGAACACGCTGTCGATGTGAGAACCCACCATGACCGATGGAAGCCCTTTCTCTATTCCTTCCAGTCGTCCCCGGAGGTTTCCTCCCACGGTCGTGCTCACGACGGCGCCGATTTTTCGCAGTTCGGCGATGACATACTCCCGGGCCCTCATGTACTCTTCGGAAAAGGTGAAGCGGGTGATCCCCTTCCCCGGTGCGGCGGTGTGTGCGTTGATCGCCTCCAGGTCTTTCTCGATCCGGTCGATTCGAATTTCCATAGCTTTCTCCTGCCTCAGGATCACGACCCGTATAGCACACAAATGATGCGGTTTGAATTCCTTTCTTTCGATGGGTGCAGCAAAAATAAAATGGATGATCCTAAGAAAATGCTTGTAATTGCCTGCCGGAGGATTATATTTCGCCTTTCCGGCCGGGCCGGAAAACAGATGAAGGATTTGGTATTTCGAACGATGCAGAGAAGACAGACGAACAAGCACTTGAGAAACATCGCGATTATCTCTCACGTGGACCATGGAAAGACCACCCTGGTGGATGCCTTGTTTCGCCAGAGCGGCCTGTTCAGGGCCAACCAGGAGGTGAGCGAGCGGCTGATGGATACCCTGGACCTGGAGCGCGAACGAGGAATCACGATCGCGGCTAAGAACTGTTCGGTCAGGTGGAAAGGGGCCCGGATCAACATCATCGACACCCCCGGCCACGCCGATTTCGGCGGTGAAGTGGAACGGGCTCTTTCCATGGCCGACGGCGCGCTTCTTCTGGTTGACGCTTCGGAGGGGCCCCTGCCCCAGACCCGGTTTGTTCTGAGAAAAGCGCTGGAGGCGAGCCTGAAGATCATCGTGGTGATCAACAAGATCGACCGGCCGGACGCCCGGCCCGAAGAGGTTCTCGACGAAGTCTACGACCTTTTGATCGACCTGAACGCTACGGACGACCAGCTCGAATTCCCGCTCCTCTACGCGATCGGCCGAGAGGGCATCGCCCAGCGAACCCTGACCGAGAAAGGGGAAAACCTTCACGTCCTTTTTGACACCATCCTTGAAGCGATCCCGGGTCCGTCTTACGATTCTGAAGCACCGTTCCAGATGCTCGTCTCCGACCTAGGCTATTCGGATTATCTGGGGCGCCTCGCGATCGGAAAAATCTTCAACGGAACAGCCCGCTCCAGGGACAATCTTGTGCGCATCGACGCATCCGGGCAAACCTCGCCTTTGAAGGTGTCCAAGCTCCAGGTCTACGAGGGCATGAAGCTTCGGGACATGGATGAAGTGGAGCCCGGGGATATCGTGGTGCTTTCCGGCATCGAGGAGGTCAAGATCGGCGACACCATCTGCAGCAGGGAGGCTCCGTGCGCGCTGCCGAGAATCACCGTGGACGAGCCGACCGTGTCGATGAAATTTACCGTCAACAACTCCCCCTTCGGCGGACAGGATGGAAAGTACGTCCAATGGAGCCGGATCCATGAGCGCCTGCTGAAAGAGGCACGGCGCAATGTCGCCATTCAGGTGGGACAAGGTGGAGACCGGGACAGCACCCTGGTCAAAGGCCGGGGCGAGTTTCAACTCGCAATTTTGATCGAAACCATGCGGCGGGAAGGGTACGAGTTCTGCGTGGGCCGGCCCGAAGTCATCTACCGTTACGAGAATGACCTTAAACTCGAACCGATCGAGCGCCTCCTGGTGGAGTGCGATGAGCGTTTTCTGGGAGTCGTCACAGAAAAACTCTCCTATCGCAAGGGGAAAATGACCAACATGGCCAACAACAGCAGGGGGCGGGTGAGGGTGGAATTCTCCGTGCCCGCCCGTGCCCTGATCGGATTCCGCGACGAGTTCCTCACCGACACCCGGGGCACGGGCATCATGCATTCCCTGTTCGACGGCTATGAGGAATTCAGGGGGGATTACCCGGGCCGCTTCACGGGCTCCATCGTGTCCGACCGCGCCGGAAAGGCCGTTCCTTACGCCTTATTCAACCTCGAACCAAGGGGCAGGCTTTTCATCGTCCCGAGCGATCCGGTGTACGAAGGGATGATCGTGGGAGAGCACAACCGGGGTGAGGATATCGACGTCAACCCCTGCAAGGAGAAAAAACTCTCCAACATGAGGGCTGCCGGAAAGGATGAGAACGTGATCCTCTCCCCGATCAAACCGATCACCCTGGAGCAGGCCATCGCTTTTATCCGTGAGGACGAACTGGTGGAGGTCACCCCCCGGGCGGTTCGCATGCGAAAGGCCGTTTTGTCGGCCACCAAGCGTCACACCATCCGTCCGTCCCGGCACAAGAACAAGCTGGCCGCCTAGGGAGACCCTCTTCTTCCCCGAGGTCCGGCACGGTCCATCCATGAACCCCGAAGCCCCATTTGCATGGCCACCTTCGGAGTGGCATCATTGGCCACACAGGGTGTTCCAAAGGGGAAATGCACTTCCCCCCCGGTGCCGTAACTCACATGACATCACTTTTCCAGGCTTGATGAAAGCAGGCGGCTCTTCAAGAGGTTTCTTCTCTGAGTGCTCGGTGCGGTGCTCAACTCCCTGAAGACCAACTCCTTGTCCCTGTGATTTTCCAGAGCCTTTGTTGCGAGATTGCTCATGGAATCCACGTTTGTCTCCATGAGTTCGATGTAATTTCTCACGGTCTTCGTCTCATCTTTCCCCGGATCTTCAAAGGCCCTCAAGATAACCGCATCACCCTCCCGAAATGCCAGGTCCCTGAGCATGACTTCCGCAAACCAGTCTGATCTTTTGGCCCGCTCATAAAGTCTCGTCACCAGCATTTTTCTGGAATCGGGATCCCGGAATTTCAAGAGGGCTTCAAAAGACCGGGCCCTAAGCTTCTCTTCTTTGGAGAAGAGAAAGGGCGTCAAAGGGTCAAAGCATCGTTTATCGTTAATGTTGCCCAAAGCCCAGATGGACCAGGCCAGAACGTTCGAATCAGTGTCTTTGAGTGTCTTGATCAAAGGTTCGACACCCTGCCCCGCTCTTAAAGATCCTAATGCCCTTGCAGCAGCCTGGCGGAGATACTCATTCTGGTGTTTCAGGAGCAGGATCAAATCGGGCACCGCTCTTGCGTGGTCTGTTTCCCCCAGCGCGTCAGCTATCCTAACTCTAGGTCTGTAGTCCTGATCTCTTCTTAGGGCATCCAGCAAAGCCTTTTCAGCGGCTTGGTCCTGGATCTTTGCCAGCGCTTGAACAGAGGTTTCGCTCACCCTACCCTCCTTGTCCCACAGCAGCGGTTCCAGGGCCTTCACGGCTCCGGCATCGTTTATGGCGCCGAGAGCCCAGGCCAAAGCGACCTTCACGTCCATATCCGGATCATTCAGCGCCGCGATGATCGGCTTCACCGCACCCTTTGCTCTCAGGTTTCCGAGCGCGCAGGATGCGGCCAGGCGTACGGGCTTGCTTTTGTCGCCCAGCAGGTAAAGGAGTTGGGGCAACCCGTTGTCGCCCCTCATGTATCCCAGTCTCTCGGCCGCCTCAATCTTTACGTTATCATCCTCATGCCGGGAAGCAGCATCGAACAATGCTAACTTCGTGCTGGGGTCTTCCAACTTCTGAAAGGCGTCGAAACAGGTGCACCTAGTCTTCACATCTCCCTCAGATAAAAGCGGTACAAGACGTGTGACAGCTTCTTGATCCCCTATCTCGCCCAGCGCCCAAATCAGAGCAGCTTTCACCTCTGCGCTCTGGTCACTGAGTGCTTCCATGATTGATTCCACCGCCTGCTTGTCTCGCAGCCTCCCGAGTGCCCGGGCTACACTTTCTCGCACACAACCATCGCGGTCTTTCAATACGGGGATGAGATACTCCAAGGCTTTGGGATCCCTTCGGTCGGCCAAGATTCGGACAGCGAGCATCCTGTCAGTCGCGTTCTCGCCTTTAAGTGATCTGACAACAATATCCGTGTCCGCTTTCAACAGGGTTTTGCGAATGTCTGAAGGGGAAACGAAGGGATGCTGTCTACGATTGCGATCGTGTCTGATAGCCGGAGGCTTAGGAGGATGCGTCGGAGTCCCAGTCGCCATGACCGGCCTGGTTTTACCATCTTTAATTCTGCTTATGGCCCTTTTTGCTCGATACGATATCTGAGGGTCCTGATCCCTTGAAACCTTCTCCAAAGCCTCCACTATTCGAGCATCACCAAATTCTTCCAGGAGCAAGAGAGCTCCCTTTTTAAGCTCCGTGTCGCTCTGAGCCAAACACTGACCAAGAGCCTCAATGAGATCGGATCGTTCATAACTCTCCAGTGCTCTTGCTGCCGCGGGGAGCCATTGCTCGTCCTTTCCAGCGATCTTCGCGAGGGCGTGAACCCCCTTCTGATCTCTTATAGAACCGAGGGCCTCAATCGCTGATGGCGCAAGGATTTGATCATCAAGAGCATTGATCAAATATGGAACGGCTTTTTTGTCCCCAATCTTTCCCAGCGCACGCACCGCTCTTATTCTTAAGGACCTGTTTCTCGGCTGCTTTCGAGGCTGATCATACTTCCCCCTCAAGATGTCAATCAGTGGCTCCACAACGCTCACATCTCTTATTTCGCCCAAAGCTTCTGCCGCCAGATAAGGAGTGCTCTCATCGGCTTCGCCAAGGAGGAGGATCAATGGTTCCCTGGCTCTTTTGTCAGCCTTTTTCGCTATATTCTGCAGGGCCACGTGCTTGACAAATGGTGAGTTGTCATTCAGCATTCTCAGGTTCAGGTCCAGGGCACGGGGAGCATTTAGGCTTGCCAAAGATTTGAGCGCACCACCTCTCACGCCTGGGTCTTCGTCTGCCAAAGAATCTGTAAGCGCGTCGATCACTCCTGCATCTCCTATTTGCCCTAAGGCGCCAGCTGCCGCGGCCCTAACGAGGCTATTGTCATCCTTGAGAGCCACCACCAGGGACGACACCGCCTCTTTGACTTGAAGATCACCAAGAACCTTGGCGGCTATTTGCCGGACCTTTGGGTCTTTATCTAGAAGTGCTCTTGTCATGCTCTGCAAGTTCGGTTTTGAACGGAAATCAGCAAGCCGCAAAATGGCCGCGCATCTTGTTCTGGGGGACTTGTCATGAAGAAGATCGCCCAGCAGTGGCTCAATCCGTTTGTCTTCAAAGTTTCGCGTCAGATGGATGGCAGCTATCTGGACACCCACTGTTTGGCTCCTAAACGCCTCGGTCAGTTTGTCCACCGCAAAGGGATGTTCCATCACTGAGCGATATGTTACCCCATCAGGAAGCTCACTCTTTTCCCTGACTGGATAGTGCACACCATCTACTCTGTAGACATACACTGAAGCCTGGGCGGTCTTCTTGGCGACGGCCAGGAAGGATTCCTCTGCTGGTTTTTCGGCGAGAAAGGGGATTAACTCGCCTAATATCCTTTCGTCCTCGAATTTGCCAAGGGCCTCGATTACCCTTTTTCGAACCTCCCTGTCGCTATCGCGCAGGGCTTCGATCAGTGGGCCAATGGCTCTCTGATCAGCTGTTTTACCCAACGCATCGGCGGAAAGCGCGCGCGCTTTTGCTGAGGGATCTTTCAGAGAGGCAATCCAGAGAGCGATCATCGGCTCCTCAGCCTTCATTTCCACTGTTCCCAATTTGTGTTGACGCTCCCAAAGGGGGTCTGGAAGAAAGAGTTGCCTTGATGATTCGAGGGCTGCAACTCTTATCTGAGCGACCTCATCCGTCGCTGCCTTGTAAAGGAGATCTTTGCCCTCGTTTATCCTGAGACTTCCTATCGTTCTAATGACTTCAGCTGTGAGATATCTGTCTTCACCCTTCCTGATAAGGACAGGTGTGATCAAATTCCGTATTGAATCTTCCTCAAGGCGTCCGATCTCCCAGATCGTGTTGTTGCAGCGTTCCTGCGTGCGGGATAATCCTATCCGGCTTAGAGCTTTTAGGGATTCTTGCTGGACGAACTTGTATCGGAAGTCCGAGTCATCGTACAGGAGCCGCACAAGAGGCAAGAGAGCCCTATGGTCTCTCAGTTCCTGCAGGGCATGAACCGCTTCAAGTCGCACCCAGGGGTCCTTGTCAACCAGACGCTCGATAAGCGGTTCCACGGAGCACTTATCTTTGTAAAAAGCCAGTGCCTTCGCAGCTTCACGCCGCACTGCGGGGACTTCATCGTTGAGAGCCTGAATCAAGGAGGGAACGATCTCGGTATGCCTGAAGGCCCCCTTCTCGCCCAATTTTTTTAGGGATGCAGCCGCGGCCTCCCGGAGGGATGGATTCTTGTCGGTCAGTATCTTCAGGATGTGACCGAGCGCCGTCTTATCCATTTCAGACACTGGATCACTCAAGCACCCCCACATTCCGTCTAAGGCGAGTTGCTTTTCATCTTCTTTTCCCTTGCTCAGTAGTTCTAGGCACTTTTCCAGGCATTGTCGGTTCTCGGCAGTGATGCTCAAAGTGGGCGTCAAAAGGAACGCAACCATGATCGTGTGAAGTACGAGGCGCTTGATCACTCCTGCAATCTCACCTCCGCCGCTCTTCCCATTCCGCTCTCCCCAGAAGTTCATTCCGCGCGCGTATCCTCGATAAGCGCTCATCGTCGAACTTCTCCCCCCTCAGATGAGCTCTATCGGCAGTCAAAACGATCTCCCTGAAACCGAATCCATACAGGGCCTGTACCATTCTTTCATAATGCTTGTTGTGATTGAAGTTAGGCGGGATTCTGTCAAGTTTGACGACATAGTCTGTCTCTTTGAATAAACTTGTCTCATCTTCACGAGGAAACAAATGCGATATCCCTATAATGTGCGCTTCATATCCAGGCTCGTAGATAATGACCGTTGTCGATTCAAGCGCGGCAAGCAATCCTAAGTCGCAAAATGTTCTGGGGATCTGATAGGCGCCTTTGTCATCCGTGTAAACAAGAGTCGCTTTGATCAGCTCGGAATGACCTCCCATTATATCTGCGACCCACTTTTCCCAATAGACCAAAACTGACGCCCCTGGAATGGGTTCGCCTGTGCGGCTGTCGAGAACACGGCCCCAATATGGGCCCAGGAAAAGGGCAAAGGCAGTCGTCGGCAACGTGAGTATGAAAATGAAAACGATAATAAAGGCTTTGCATGCTTTCATCTGGTTCACCCTAGTACTGGACGATTTTCCATTCTCCGTTCATGTTTGAAAAATAGATGTAGTACGTAATCTCCTTCCCATCCTGATCGCGGGTTATCCTGTATTTCGCCATCGTCGCGTCCCCTGTGATTTTTTCTATGGGACCCATCTTGTCCGCGACTTCTTTCATTTTCTCCTTGCCCATCAACCTGAAAATCTCACTGTACTTCTTGTCTCCCGGGAGGTGGCATGAGATTGCGAGGTCAAGGTCTCCTGTCATCAGAGCTTTCCTGTAGGTCTCCCATGTCCTCTCGGGCGAAGAAAACATCTCATCCGGGCCGATGATCAGATTCATCCGTCTTCGATCAGCTGTCTTGTTGATTTCTTCCCGGAGACGTTCCGCCTTTTCCGGTTGCTCGCTCTCTTTATAGTATTGGTAAAAGAGGTTTGCCAAAGACAGGGCCAGGTAGCTGTCCGGGTATTTGTTTAAAAAGACTTCAAACGCCCTTTCTGAAGATTCTTCTACCTTCCCTCCGGCGGCGTTCAACAGGAGCGAGTAGCCGAGAAACATCGATCCCACGTCTGTTGTGCTTTTCTCTAAGTACGGGGCTAAACCGCAGGCCATCGCAATGGAAGTCTCATACCTCGCTGCAGGGGCCGTCGCAGCGGACAAGAAAGGAGCCACATACGGAGTCATCAGAGAGACCAGGCGTAGTTCAGGCAAAAGGAGTGAAGGTCTCTCTTTTGCGGTTTTCAAAACCAGCGTGTCAAATTGGTATTTGGTGAATCTTGTCAATTCATCCACCAGGATGATGGACACGTCATCGTTTTCGGTTTTTCGGAATTCGGTCAGGTGTTCGAGAAAAAGATGGTAGTGGCGCTTAGCCGACGGGTAATCTTTCTGGTGTTGATGCAGGTCCGCCAGGAACAAAAACTCAAAGGCGGGCATCTTTCCCTTTGTGTCAGGGACGCCTTGGTGCTGGATCAATTCATTGTATATCTGGGCTGCCTTCTGGGGCTCGTTTAACTTCCAGGCATAGATGAAGGCGAGGAGGAGTCTGCTTTGATGAAGCTCTCGGAAAGAAGGCTTTTGATTCCCCAGTGAGGTTTTCCTAAGCTCTTCTGTTTTTCGTTCGAGAAGTTCTACAGTTCTGGCAAAATCAGAGTTCAGGTAAGTCTTCTCGATTTCTTTATCGAGATCCCTGGTATTTCCGAGGGCCGGGAAAGCGAAGGCTAATAGAGCGACCGTGAGGCAGCTGGTGAATCGAAGGAACTTAGGAAAGAGTGACAAAATAACGCTTACTGTCGCTACAGGGTATTTGCTTGAACATGACCTGCAGAAGGTTTTTGAGCGACTTCGGATGATCTGCTCTTGGCATCGTGTCACGATTCCAGACCACCGGCGATGTATTTTGATTATTAGATTAGCACAAGTTGAGTGGGTTTGTCAAAATAATTGAAGGAACTTCAAACACTTAGACAGCGAAAGAAGAACTGGGGCACTTGAATTTGATGATGGGTTATTGGTGTAAAGGAGAAATGACTACGATATTGAGAAAGGCGTTCGCTCCCTGTCGGGGGGTTTGCTCCACTGACTGCTCCGACCTGCTCTCTAGCCGCTACTTCCGGAAAGTCAAAACCATCGCTTTCGTGGCTTTGGAGTGATCCGCTCCGGAGTCATCGAAGACGGCCATTGCGAAGCTGTACCGTTTTGAAGGGTTGAACACGACATCGTCTTCGTGGCCGGTGTCCAGGTTTCTGTAGAGCATCACCGTCCAGTATCCGCCGCTGTGACGGCTTTCAGCCCTGACATCGAACCGCGATCCCCCCGGCTTCACCGGCAACCGATAAGGGATGACGTCCCCTGCATTGAAAAGAGCGTAATCCTGGATCTTTATTGCCTCTTCCATCAGAAGGAATCCCGGTGCCGTCGGCGTTTTGCGGGGGTCCTGCATGTACAGAGGCCTGGTGCCGTCCTCCGTTTCGTTCTTGACGTCACCCCCCTTGCCCGGGTCGCTTCGCCGGCCTGTTTCCCGGTAAGAGCCGGACGGGTTGCCTGCCACGGTCAGCCATGAGTCGTCTGCGTGGTGGTATGGCGCTGAGCGTGCCGCTTTCCAGTGCCAGAGATCTCCCTTTTCCGCAGCAGTGCGTGTGGCGAGCTTCCAGCTTTCCCGAGGCGCATCCGGCGGGCTATGACAGGTCACCGCACACCCTCTTGAGCTGAATTTTTCGATCCTCGTGATCTCGAACAAAAGGGAAATCCGATCTTCGTCGCCCTGCTGATGAGACCACTTCTGACCGTCATACACCCAGGAGGCCTTGGTGACGCTCATCGTGGGGTCTTCCCACCTGAGAAGAAAATAGATCCTTTCATCCGTGTAAATCGCGCGGGTTGAAACCACGCCTTTCGCGCCACCCAGGCTTTCTCTCCCTTCCACGGGGACCTGCACCGGCTGAACCTTTTGCCAGATCGGATCGTCCAGTGACAAAGGCGCATTTTTGCTGTATTCGGCGCTGATCGTCAGAAGGCCCTCGCCCGCAGACAACCCGGCTGAGAATGGTAGCGCCGCACACATGATCATCAGGACGAAAAGCAATGCGACTGTAATCCATCTGCTCATCCAACTCCTACGATCATCGGTGGGTTTGCGGGGCAATGCGCCGTCCGGTCTGCAACACCATTGATACCTCATTTTCCCTTCACCCCAAAGTGCTCGACATACCCCATGACCGACAAGCCGATCAGGAACGACAGAATGATGAAGGCGGGCAACATCACCCTCGACCTTCGTAAAGGGCGGCGTTCCGCTTTCCGATCCAGAAAAGGGAGGGCGATCATCAGCGCGGCAAGCCCAATGGGGATCACGACGGTGCCTATCACAGAAAAAGGTCCCCTGAACAAACTGACCAGCTGATTCAGAAAAAGCCCCCACCATTCCGGTTTGGGCACGTAGGCCGAGTCGGTGGGATCTGCCGGGTCTCCCAGGTCCGCCGGCCACTGCCTTGCGACCAACCCGAGAATGAGCGTTGTGAGGAGGAACAAAATCAGCCAGCGGTTGACGATGATCGGAAAGAAAGGCACCGTTTTTCGCGTCGCTGGCTTGGAGCTTAGGGGCTCGGACAACCCTCTCTGAGAGATAAAATGAAAGTGAACCGCCACAAGACACAAAAACGCGAAAGGGAGAAAAAGGATGTGAAGGGCGTAGAACCGGGTCAAGGCGACGATGCCTGTCATAGGGCCACCTTGGAGGACTCGGACGATCGCCTCACCCACGAGCGGAACCGAAGCGATAATACTCAACCTGACCTGGGTGGACCAGTAGCCCTTCTGGTTCCAGGGGAGCAGGTCTCCTGTGACAGCGAAAAGAGGAACGACGAGAAGGAGGAGCACGCCGGAAACCCAAAGCATCTCCCTGGGCGGTTTGTAGGCTCCGAACACGAACGCCCGGCCCACGTGAAGCCCCATGACGATAAGGAGCAGGTTCCAGGAATAGTGGTGAATTCCCCGCAGGACCTCTCCGAAAGGCAGGCTGAACTGGGAAAAATCGACGCTGTCGAAAGCGGCGCCCGGAATCGGCGAGTAGTACAGGGCCATGAGGGCCCCTGAAACAAACAGAAGGACCAACAAAACAAGCAGCAGGGCACCGAAAAAACGGCTCCCGGAGATCGAGTCGGCCCGGACCTTCAGATCCCGGAGCCGCTTCCAGATCCCTTCGACGGCCAGATGTTCGATAAGCGGGTGCGATCGCTTTTTGCCGTTTTCCGTCATGCGTGATTGCTCGCCTATCTTTTGAAGTTGAGCCTGATCACCTCGGAGTCATAAGAGTCTTCGTCGCTTGAATCATCAAAGAGTGCCATGGCGAAATCATATGACCTCCTCGGGTTGAAGGCGACATCATCGTCGTTCCCGGTGTCCAGTTTTCGAAAAAGCATCACGGTCCATTCACCGTCTGCATATCGGCTCACGGCCTTGATGTCTGCACGGGAACCGTCGGGCACCACGGGCATCCGGTACGTCAGCGTGTCGCCCGCTTTGAAAACCGTATAGTCGGTGATCTCGACGGTTTCATTCGCAATCAGGATCCCTTCCTTGCCGAGTTGCTTGCCCGGGGCGATCATGTATTTCGGTTTGGCTTTGTCCGCCGTTTCATTCCGGGCGTCCCCTCCTTTTCCTTTGTCGTTTTTGCGGCCTCCCTCTTTCTCGCCGATCTTGGTCAGCCAGGTGTCGTCCGCAAACCCTGCCGGATCGGACCGGGCAGCCTTCCAGTGCCAGAGATCGCCCTTTTCCGTTTCTGAGGAAGTGCCGAACTTCCCCTCCTTGGCGTTGGGAGCGCCCTTGGGCACGTGGCAGACGATGGCGCATCCCTTCGTGGAGAATTTATCGATTCGATTGATTTCGAACAGGAGGCTGATGCGATCTTCGTCGCCCTTCTGATGCGACCAGTTCTGCCCGTCGTAACTCCAGGCTCCCTTGGTCACGCTGTGCGTGGCGTCTTTCCACTTGAAGAGAAAGTAGATGCTATCGTCCGTGTAGAGCGCTCTGGTGGCCACGCTCGCTTTCTTGCCCGCAAACTCTTCCTTTCCCTCGAAGGGAACCGTTTCAGCTTTCGCCGAATTCCAGACCGGATCATCCAATCCTTTTGGTGCGGATTTCGCGTAGGCAGCGGTCAGGGTTTGCTTTTCCGCTGAAGCCGCCTCGCCCGACCCGGTGAAAACGATACCCAAGGCCAGCAGCAGACTTAAACAGAGACTCATCATTCTTGGTTTGCGCATTTTTGTTCCTCCTTTGAGATCGGTTGGTCTAAACGTTCAAAAAAACCATAAGATTCCCATCCTGAATTTTATGCTCCAAACGGACGAGAGGTTTTGTAGGCGGGCCCGCTACCGGTCGGCCCTCCGGGTCGAACCGGCCGGAGTGGCAGGGGCACTCAAAGACCTGAGTGTCTTCCCGCCACACGACATTGCATGCCAGGTGGGTGCAGGTCGAGGAAAAGACCTTAATCGCCCCTCCGGGATTGGACTTGGCCCAGACGAAACCCCGCTGAGGCAGAATCTGCCATCCGTCTTTCACCATGAATTCGTAGGAAAGCATCCTGAAGTTGTCGCCTTCCAGCTCCCGGGCAGTGCCGAAGTCTATCCACCTACCTGTTTCCTTCTTGAAGGAGGGCCAGATGACATAGGATGCGAGAGGCACCGCCGTGAGGGCGACGGAGCACAAGGTCAAACCGCAGAACTGGAGGAATCCTCGCCGTTCCGAAACACCTTCCCGGATGTTTCGTTCATTCCCCTCGATCAATATGTCTGATTGGCTCAACGAGTACCCTCACTCACCAAGATGTAACCGTTTAGACTTTCTCTGAGTTGAAGAAGGTTCTGTTCCTCATGACCTAGAGGTCAACCTTCAACAGGAATAAAATAAAGCCCCTCGTTCCTATCGCCCCTTTTCAAAACATCCGAGGCCGGTTGATCTGTTCCGAGCGAACGATTTTGGGTATTAAGGTAAAGCTTGGAATTGGGCTGTCAATGGGGAAAGCTGGTGTCACGTTGTGGTATGAGCAAAAAGCAGTATGAAAAGCCATTGGTTGGGCTACTCCTGTCCCAGACAGAAGAAATCATACGACCTGGTGCATTTCAAACACCCCTCTGAAAAACAAATTCAGCGACATGGAATGTAGAGTACAGACAAAATCTACACTCCCGATGGGTACTCCACAATATGCTTAAGATTACTCCAAAAAACGCTTGACGGCGTACTTGGCCTCTGTTAGTAAAAGGCGATTTCTTAGGCGAACAAGCCCAATCAGCCCTTTGTCAACCGTTGTTTCCTTTATTTAAGAGAGATCATCGGATTTGAGGCAAAGGGCTGTTTTTTTTGCGCGTTCTCTTCAGAGAACCACATACAGCAGAAAAATCTAACCAAAGGAGGAAGTGTTGTATGAAAAAATGGGTGCCGTACTTGTCGGTGCTGTTTCTCTCGGTTCTCCTCTCTTCAGCGGCTTTCGGCCAGGGGTTGGTCGACAAATCGGCGGGCCGCACGCTTTACGTGCCCGCGACGTACGTGGATTTCAGCTACAAGAATAGCGCTGATGAAATGGTTCTCAATCAAATCGGCATTACCAGGCTCATCATCCGCAACCTTGACCCCAAGAACTCCATTACCGTGGTATCCGCAGACTTTTACAGCCCCGAAGGCGCCCTCAGTTATAGGTTTCTGGACCAGCCTTTAGAACTGGGCCCTTGGGCGACAGAAACCTTTATGGCATCTCCCAGCAATATAGGTTTACCTCTTTGGGACAAAGACGGGGGCAGGCCGTTCTTTGTGGTCAAATGGGAGGCAGATAGGAAAGTCATCTCCCCGATCATCGAGTCGGCCAGGGTCTTGATGGTGAGAATTCAGACCGAAGTAGGCGTTGCTTGGCGTTTTCAAGGGATTGAATTGACGCCGGGGACGGTGATTGAGGAAAAGCGCAAGGCAAAAGGGGGAGACAAAGATTAAACCAAAAGCGGGGGCGCGATTGACCGCAGGGTCTTCAACCGCGCCCCTACTCCTCTTTATTCTTTCTTTCGTGTTTTCTCACTTTCGTGCTTTCGTGATTTGATTTTGTCTTTCTGACTTTAGGCACTTCGCACTTCGAAGTTCGCACTTCGAACTTCCCAATCTACTTTTTCCCGAAGACCTCTTTCAAAAGGTCCGTCACCCGGGCGGCGGGGTCTTCACGGATTTTCTTCTCTTCCTGCGCCAGGATGTAGAAGAGCCCGTCGAGAGCTTTATCGCTGACGTATTGATCCAACTCGAACCTTCCACTTCCCTTGATCGGGAACCTCGCAACCATGCTTTCCACCGCCTGGTACTTCTCGGTGACGCCGACAGTGGACATGGATTGATGGATGATCGGCTTGAAAAGTTCGCTCAGGCGGTCCCTTGTCTTGTCCTCGAAATAGAGGGTCGCTTCGTTCTCGCGGCCCTTGAGGATTTTTCGGGCGTCCGAGAAACTCATCTTCTTGATGGCATCCCAGAATATGGCTTTTGCCTCAGGGGCCGCTTTCTCGGCAGCCCTGTTCATGCTCATCTCGAAGTCGTCCAACTGCTTGCTGAAACCAGCCGCCCTGGCCAGGCTTTCGACTTTCCGGACAGTCTCCGGAAGGGGGATTTTTATTTGCGGGTTGGTGTAGTAGCCTCCCTTTCGGGAGACGTTCTGGACGGCGTTCCCGCTTCCGATCCGGAGGGCCTCTTTCAACCCCGCGGCTATCTTGCCCTCGGAAAGCTCGCCCTCGATTCCGAGCATCTTTTGGACGCCTTTGAAAAAATCACCCACCTCGGATTGTGCTCGGGCAGGATTCACGGCAACGATGCTAGTCAGGATCAGCGCGGCAACGAAGCAAAAAAATATCGTGTTTCCGTCATTTGTTTTTTTCACTTTAGGCACTTCCAACTTCGCACTTCGAACTTTACTCCTCGCTGTTGTTCTTCGCCCCTCCTCCCGCTTTTTTTGAAAGGAAAGTGATGATGTCCGCCCTGCTGATAATCCCTGCCAGTTTCCCGTCCGACAGAATCGGAACCCTTCGGAAACTGCTCTCCACCAGGCATTTGAATATGTTCATCAAGTCCTCTTCAACATCGAAAGAGACGATTTCCGTTGTCATTAATTCTTCGGCTGTTTTTTCCTTGGCACCTTTATCCCACAGCAGAACTCCCAGTATGTCCTTTTCTGTCACGATCCCCAGCAGACTTCGATCTGCGGAAACGACAGGCAAGCCGGTCACCTTATTCCCGACCAGAACCCGTATGATTTCCAATAGATTCGCATTCTCCCTCACCGTC
>JAGUZM010000155.1 GCA_020060805.1 Deltaproteobacteria bacterium
TAACGTTCGCCTGCATGACGGTCTTGTTGAACTTGATCGCCCCGTACCCTGGGATTTCGCCCATAACCATCAGATCTTCTGAGCGGGCATCATGATTACTGACTCTGTAACTTCGCGCCACAGCTTTGCCCACCCTGGCCTCCACTTCCTGAGCGGTCAGCTGCCGGTGAGTGCCATTCCCTATAACAATGTCCACGTTGCTCCTTGGTACCCCCTCCTTGTGCAGAACCTCTAGGACTGGGGGCAGCAATTCCCGTATCGGCGTGGGGCGAGTCAGATCGTCAACCAAGATCGCCACCTTTGAGCTGGAGGTCACGATCCTTTCCAATGTGGGGGTCCCAACGGGATCAGACAGAGAGGCCACGGCCATTTCTCTGATAGAAGTCTTACCTTCACTCGCAGCCCTGAAAAGGGTCTGACAGAGCTTCCAGTGTGTAGGGAGCTCTATGGCGAGATCTCCCGTGTGCTGCATGAGCTTGATCATAGCGACCCTCCCCAACCCAATGTCCCACCATACTCCGAGCAACGACCCATCGTTCTTGAAGACCCTTTAGCCGCCTCGACGGAGCCTCTGCCTTCTGTAGCGAAGGACTTCTCGTCGTATCTTCCTCATCGTAGCCATGAATTCAGGGCGCCCGGGAAGTCTTGACTATACCAGGTGCCATAGCTCCCTCATGAGAGCGGCACTTGCTAGTGGGCGTCATTTAGAATATGCGAAGCAGCAAGGGTTCGGAACTTGCTGTCACTTCATATGATCTCAATACCGGGTTTTTCGAGTACATGTGCTCGTATTTCTTATTGAGTCTTTCGAAATCCCCACTTTTCAGGTATGTTTCGAAGTCCCCCTTCGTATCCCATGCGGTCACCGAAATCCCCTCATTTTCGTTCTCTCTACATTCCAATAGATGAACAAACCGGTTCCCCTTGTGTGATTTCACCGTAGGAATCACCTCTTTCATATAGAGATCACGAAACTCGTCCATTTTGCCCTCTTTCAAGTTGAGGAAAACCATGCGAACGTACATTGTCCCCTCCCCATTTCTTTGTTCTTGCTGCCAATGTATTTCGTGATTGATTCCATCAGACGAGCCAGGCCCCTGTGGTCCATAGAAGGTGTTCAACCAGAGAAAAAGGAACTATCACCTGGTTGCTTTAGTCTGTCCCAATAAAGAAAGCCTATTCTGTAACATGGGTTATCAGCGGAAGTGTATACGTGTATACAGGTACACATTTGGCCTTGTCAAGCCTTTTTTCTGCGACATCTTCCCTACCAGATTCTGCAGCTGTTTTCACGCCGTTTAGAAAAAGCCGAATACGAAAGCAGGTCAAGGGCCGCAATGACTAGCGGCCTTCTGGCGACGTTTGGTTAGATTTCAAGAATCCCGTAGGACTCCACCGTCAGGAGTACCTATCCTTCGCGTGCGAGTGACAGCGGGGCTTTGGCAAAGTCGAGAAGGCTGGTCCCATTCGGAAGGGACGGTGGGGGGGGTCAACGCTAGGAATAGGGAGTCCTTCAGAGTCCTACAAAGTGGGGGGGTGAGGTGAACCTGACCTCTGGATCTTCGCCTCTCTTTGCGATTGGAATGAAAAGCAAGGCTTCAAAAAGACCCACCGGACAACCCGCCATCATCGACAAAGGACGAGTTGGGCCTAGAAAATGCTCGGCTCCCGATGTTCACCGAAGACATCCCTGAAAACGTTCGCCATCTCCCCCACCGTCGCGTAAGCCTTGCACGTGCCCACCAGGTAAGGCATCACATTCCTTTTCTCTCTTGCCGCCTTCTCCAGGGCCTTCAGGGCTTCTTTGACCGCCCTGTTGTCCCTCGATTTCTTCAGCTCCTTGAGGCGCATAATCTGCTGCATGGCCCATGCTTCGTTGTACTCGTGAAGGTCCACCTCCATATCCACGCCCTCGGTGTATTTGTTCACACCCACCTTGATGACTTTTCCCTCCTGGAGGTTTTTCTCGTACTCGTAGGCCTGCTTCGCCACTTCCCGTTGTACGTATCCCGAGGCCACCGCTTCGACCATGCCTCCTATCTTTTCCACCTTTTCCATCTCCTCGAGGATCTTCTGCTCCATCTCCTTGGTGAGGGTCTCGATGAAGTAGGATCCGGCCAGGGGGTCCACCGTATCCCTGAGCCCTATCTCGTCCATCAGGATCTGGAACGTGCGCAGGGACAAGAGGGCCGCCCTCTCTGTCGGAATGGTGTAGGCTTCGTCAAAGGAGCAGAGAGCCGTTGTCTGCGCTCCTGAAAGGGCGGCTGCCAGCGCATAATAGGCGCCCCGGACGATGTTGTTCTCCGGCTGCTGTTTCGTCATTCCCGATCCGCCTCCGCCGAAGATTCCCCGCAAGAAAAGGGCTTTCCTGTCCTCTACCCCGTACCTTTCCCTCAGGAGTTTCGCCCAGAGCTTTCGTGCAGCCCTGAACTTCGCCACGGTCTCCCATAGGTTCCCGTAGATGTTGAGGTTGAACGTGAACCCTCCGACGAAATCCTGGGCCTTGTAACCCCGAGCCACGACGTTGTCGATATAGGCGAAAGCGATTTCAAAAGCATAGGATATTTCCTGGACCGGAGTGCAACCCGATTCCCTGATGTGGTAACCGCACACAGAGACCGGGTTACACCGCGGCAGCTCTTTCATCGAATACTCGATCGTATCCCCGATCAGGCGGACCGCTGGCTCCACCGGGTAGATCCACGCGCCCCTTCCGATCATCTCCTTGAGAATATCGTTCTGCGGGGTAGCCGAGATTTCATCCTTCTTGTAGCCGTGCTTCTCCGCCATCGCTTGATACATGGCGAGCATCACGGAAGCGATGGCGTTTATGGTAAGCCCTGCGCCTATCTTGTTCAGCTTGATGTCCTTGAAAGCGATCTCGAAATCCTGGAGCGAATCAACGGCCATACCCACGCGGCCCACTTCCCCTTCGGCCATGGGATCGTCGGAGTCGTAGCCCATCTGGGTTGGAAGGTCAAAAGCGACGTTGAGGCCGGTTTGACCATGGGAGATCATGAGCTTGAATCGCTCGTTCGTTTGCTCGGGGGTCCCAAACCCGGTGTACTGCCGGGTTGTCCAGTTTCGGCTCCGGTATCCCAGGGGATGGATCCCGCGGGTAAAAGGGAATTCCCCGGCATCCCCCAGGTCTTTCCTGTAATCAAAGCCCACCCTGACAAGATCCTCCGGGGTATACAAGGGGTTAACCTTAATTCCGGACTGGAGGCGCACCTCTTTGATAGCGTCCTTTTCATCTTTGATGTACGTTGCAACTCCCATGGCAAACCTCGCTTCGTCTATCCTTTAGCATGTATCATCTGTCATTCTTCAATGTCCAATGTTCAATGCTCATTGTTCAATGTCCAATGCTCAATGTCCAATGTTCAATGCTCATCGGTTCACGTTCTCCTTGATGAATCGGGTGATTTCCTCAAAACGGGTCCCACCGGGAAAGACGCCCTTTACCCCGAGTTCCCTCAGGACCGGGATGTCCCTGTTCGGAATCACCCCGCCCACGACCACCAGAGCGTTCTCAAGCCCCTCCCCCTTGATCAGATCCATCAGTTTCCTGCAAATGGGAACGTGGGCGCCGGACATGATGGAAAGTCCAATCACGTCCGCGTCTTCCTGAAGGGCCTGTTTGACGATACTGGGTACCGTCTGATGGAGGCCTGTGTAAATCACCTCCATGCCCGCCTCTTTCAGGGCATGGGCGACCACTTTGGCGCCTCGGTCATGTCCGTCCAGGCCCGGTTTTGCCAGGAGGACCCTTATTTTTCTCTCCTTTCCCATGATCCGCACCCCGTGTTTACCGTTCTCCAGGTCTTTTCTCCAAAGCTTTGAGCACGATCTCCTGCCCTCTCATGATGTGCTCCCTTACCACCTTTTCCACCTTGACCGCATTCCTCTCTCTGATGGCGGCGAGCATCTTCCGGTGATCGGCATTGCTCATTTTTGCCATGTTGTCCACTTTTAGGATAATTTTCCGGTAACGGAAAATCTGATCCCTAAGGTCGTTGATCAACTTGATCAGCTTCGGGCTTCTGCTCAACCCATAGAAGAGATTGTGAAACGCCGTGTTGATCCCGGGAAGTTCCTCCATCTGACCTTTCTCCAGGCAGGCCTGAAACTCTTCGATCTTTTCCTCCAGCGCCTCCAGGTCCTCTTCCCGATGGTTCGAGGCGACGAGTCGTGCCGCGTAGCTCTCCAGGACACAGCGGATGCCGAAGGTCTCTTCGATATCTTCCCGGGTGAGGTTCACCACAGTGAATCCGCCTTTGGGCAGCTTCCGGAGCAACCCCTCCCGCTCCAGCTTGTGTATCGCCTCTCTCACAGGGGTCCTGCTGATATCCAGGACCTCGGCGATCCGGCTTTCCACGAGCCGATCTCCGGGCGCCACTTCGCCTCGGATGATCGCTTCCTTGAGGTTCTCAAATACATGCTGGCCAAGGGATTTCCTCCCCGGCAAGGCGCTTATGGGACCAAGATCCAATGGCATCTCTCTTTTATTCGCGGTCTTCACGTAACGTCCCAGACGTTTCTTGATCTTTGGCGGGCAAGCCTACAGCCCCGCCCACCGGGCGATGTTGGGCAAAAGGACTTCGTGGGTCCCGCCGCCATACAGCAAGAAGCGGTTGTCTCGGTAATACCGCTGCGCTGTGTATTCCATGGAATAGCCGTAAGCCCCAAAAATCCGCGTGGCATAGTCTCCAGCCTTGCACGCCGCTTCTGTGGCAAAGTACTTGGCCATCGTCGCCTGTGGCAAGCACGGAATTTTATCGTCCACCATGTGGGTAGCTCGGTAGGCCATGAGTTTGGCCGCTTCCAGGTCCACGTACATCTCAGCGACCTTGGCCTGGATGAGCTGGTATTGGGAGATCGTCTTGCCGAAAGCGACCCTTTCGTGCGCATACTGGATGCAATCATGAATCGCAGCTCTCACCAGTCCTATGGCGAGGACGGCTGTCATGCTTCGGATCTCCGCCAGAATGGCAAGGAGGTTATCCGTACCCTGGCCCTCAGGGCAGAGCCTGTACTCTTCGGGGACCTTCACGTCCGTGAGAGCCAGTTCACAGATAGGGGTCGTCCGGGTTCCCAGCAGGTTAAAAGGCTTGCTCACCGAAACACCCGGCGTCTCACGGGGCACGAAGAAGAAGTTGAGGCCCCTCAGCTTCTTCGCGGGATCGGTCTGGCACAGGACGGTAAAAAAGGAAGCCACAGGCCCGTTCGTCACCCAGGTCTTCAGCCCGTTCAGGACGTACCCTCCCTCGGTCTTTGCGGCGAGGGTACTCACGTTTCCCAGGTCGCCTCCCGCCTCCGGTTCTGTAAGGCAGAAGCAGGCAATCTTCTCCCCCCTCATGGCCGGGAGAAAATAGTTCTCGTGCATCTCAGGGGTTCCGAAATGGAACAAGAAGTTGGTCCCCATCAGGCACTGCATCGCCGTCGTGGCCGCAGCGCTCATCAAACCCCGGGCAAGTTCCTCACAGATGATGCAGTAGAGCGTCGTGTTTCCGCCGGACCCTCCCCTTTCTTTGGGGTATCGAATGCCGAACACGCCCATTTTCGCCATGGCCTGGAAGGTCTCCATCGGAAACTCGCCTTTTTCATCGATCTCTTGCGCCTTGGGAATAAGTTCGGCATCCACGAATCTGGCCATCGTCTTTCTGACCAGCATCTCTGCGTCTGACCTCAACATAACTCACCTCTTCCCTTTCACTTCTGCCCCTTCAGTTGGTCAATCATCTCCGGAACCACTTCATGGAGATCACCCACGAGGCCCCAATCCGCCACCTGGAAGATGGGCGCTCTTGGGTCCTTGTTGA
>JAGUZM010000495.1 GCA_020060805.1 Deltaproteobacteria bacterium
AGGAGAAACTGCGGGCGCACCAGTACAGATCCGCGATCAGACGGCTCTTGTTCAAAGGGGTGGAGCAGCCTGACGGTTCCATGAAGTTCTACCTGGAAAAAGAGCTGCCCCCTGATGCAAAGACAGACGGCCGGACGTGGCGTATCAAAATAGGAGAAAATGCGATCAAAACGGATAGGCTTCTGATGCAGGGAGGGGGCGACGTCGTGGGATCCATCCCGCAGGGCCTTCCTTCCTTTTCGGTACCGAATATCGATGCCAAGGTCGTCCAGCATCTTCTCCCCTATGCCGCCATCATTTCGCTGCTGGGGTTCATGGAGGCGATTTCGATCGCCAAAGCGATGGCGGGCAAGACAGGGCAGCGGCTCGATCCCAACCAGGAACTCATCGGCCAGGGGTTAGCGAACATCCTCGGTTCGGTCGCGAAAAGCTACCCCATTTCCGGTTCTTTTTCCAGGTCCGCGGTCAACCTTCAGTCAGGAGCAGTCACGGGCCTTTCCAGCGTGTTCACGACGCTTTCTGTCGTCATCGTTCTTTTCTTCTTCACACCGCTCCTCTACCATTTGCCCCAGGCTGTTCTGGCTGCGGTGATCATGATGGCGGTTATCGGGCTCATCAATGTCTCCGGTTTTATCCACGCATGGGAGGCAAAATGGTATGACGGTGTCATCTCCGTTATCTCCTTCGTGGCCACCCTCGCCTTTGCGCCGCACCTCGACAGGGGCATCATGATTGGCGTTGCCCTCTCCCTGCTCGTCTTCCTTTACAAAAGCATGAGACCAACCATAGCGACCCTGGCCAGGTATGAAGACCAATCTCTCAGGGACTGCACCGCATTCGGGCTGAAGGAATGCGAGCACGTTGCTCTGATTCGATTCGACGGACCTCTTTTCTTCGCCAACTCGAGCTACCTTGAAGAGAAAATCACGGAACGGATGCGCAGCAAAGCGAACCTAAAACACATCATCCTCGTTTCCAACGGTATCAACGATATTGATGCGTCGGGGGAGGAAACACTTTCCCTGCTGATCGACAGGGTGAGAAGCGCCGGCGTGGATATGTCCTTGAGCGGCGTCAACGAAACGGTGATGGGCGTGATGAAGCGGACCCACCTCCATGAGAAAATCGGTGGGGATCACATTTTCCCCACGATGGAAAGAGCGATCAGCGCGGTATACGTAAAGACACACAAGGAAGGCGAGGAGGACATTTGCCCGCTGATGGTTGTTTGCCGGCTGGCCTGATCCATACCCAAAAGAGAGGGAACCGACATGGCAGTGATCACGATTTTCAGCGGAATGTTTTGCAAGGAAAAGGCGGTTGTCGAGGAAATTCTCTCCGCCGTCGATTACAAGCTCGTCACGGACTCCGACATCGTGAACGTGGCGAGTGAGTCCTCGGGCATGGGGGAAACCAAGATCCAACGAGCTTTTTCCGCGAAAGCTTCCGTGTTCAACAAGTTTACCCATGAAAAGGAGCGCTCGATCGCACACCTGAAGCTGGCTCTCGCCGAAAGGATGTCTGATGACGGTCTTCTGATCGCCGGGTTCGTGAGCCACCTCATACCGGCCAGGGTGAGCCATGTCCTCAGAGTTTGCCTCATCGGAGACAGAAGATATCGAGCCGCTGTGGCGGCTGAAGAGCAAGGAATGGCGGAAAAGGAGGCCCTAAAACTCATTCAAAAAACAGATGAAGACCGGGCTGCCTGGATCCATGCGCTTTTTGAGAAAAGGGATCCCTGGGACCCGTCCCTGTACGACATCGTGATACCCATGAGCAACACCCGTCTTGAGGAAGCAGCGGCCCTGATAGAAAAAAGCGCAGCCTCCCAGGTCGTGAACAGGACGGAAGCATCGCGAAAGGCGGCCCAGGATTTTCTCCTTGCTTCCAAGGTCGAGGCCGCCCTCTGCGCTGAGGGACATAACGTGGGCGTGGAAGCCAGGGAGGGCCACGTGACCCTGACGATCAACAAGCATGTGCTGATGCTCGGACGGCTGGAGGAAGAACTGAAGGCGATCGCTGCCAAGGTTCCGGGAGTCGGATCCGTGAAGACGAAAGTTGGCAAGGGTTTTTACCAGCCGGATGTCTACAGGAAATTCGACTTCGAACTGCCCTCTAAAGTTCTCTTGGTCGATGATGAAAGGGAGTTTGTCCAGACCCTTTCCGAAAGGCTTCTCATGCGAGAGATGGGTTCGGCGGTTGCGTACGACGGCGAATCGGCACTGGACATGGTCAAAGAAGAGGAGCCTGAGGTGATGATTCTCGACCTGAAGATGCCAGGTATCGACGGTATCGAGGTGCTGAAAAGGGTTAAGAAGACCAACCCAGAGATTGAAGTGATCATTCTCACGGGTCACGGGTCGGAAGCTGACCGGGAGGTCTGCATGAAACTTGGGGCTTTCGCTTATCTCCAGAAGCCTGTCGATATCGAGGTGCTCAGTGACACATTGAAGAGAGCGAATGAGAAAATCCGGCGGAGGAGGGGGCCAAAAGCAAGGGATGCCGGTTAGGCTGCCCGGGATTGATTCTGATGGGAAGGCGTTGATAGCACGATGAGAGGAATACTGAAGCCAAAATTCTGGGATCATGTCGACGTGGCGGCAGGTCCTTACAGGCACCTGTTTAACTTCCAGCGTATCTGGAAGCTTGCGGTGATGCTCACGGCCGGGGTTGCCCTTGTGCCCCTCATTTTTATCACCGTGATTAACTATCAGGTGACGCAGAATTCCATTGAAACGGAGATCCTTTTCCGGACATCGAGGATTGTCTCCAACACGCGGCGGAGCATTTCCTTTTTTCTCCAGGAGCGAAAGTCCGCCCTTGATTTCATCACAAGGGATAATGGCTTTGAAACGTTGAATAACCCAGCGCGCCTGGAAGAAATCCTGGAAAACCTCAAAGTGGCATTTGGTGGCGGATTCGCGGACCTGGGGGTGATCGATCCTTTGGGTTATCAAAGGACCTATGTTGGACCATACAGTTTGGTCGGTAAAGATTACAGTGACCAGGCTTGGTACAAAGAGGTGCTCGATCGGGGCGTATACATCAGCGACGTCTTCTTAGGTTACCGTCAGGTTCCACACCTTGTGATCGCCGTCAAACATAAACTCGGGAGCGGCCTTTCCTATGTGCTCAGGGCGACCCTGGAAACGGAGCGATTCAGCCAGCTTCTTTCCAATCCCGAAATGAGCGGGCTGGAGGACGCTTTTGTGATCAATCATGCGGGCGTCCTGCAAACTTCATCCCATTCCCACGGTGCTGTTCTGAAGCAAATCCCGATTCCGGTCCCTAAGTACTCGGTCAACACCGAAGTTTTCGAAGAGAAGAAGAAGAACGGTGAACGCCTCGTCGTTGGGTATGCCTATATCGAAGACACCCCTTTCATCCTCATGATCGTCAAAGAGAAGTCCGCCCTGATGAAACCATGGTACAAAACGCGCCTGAAACTGATCGCGTTTCTGGCGGCCAGCATCACCGTCATTCTCATCGTGATCCTGTGGGGTGCGAGTTACCTGGTGAATAAGATCTATTTGGCTGACCAGAGGCGCGTCGCGATGCTTCACCAAGTGGAGTACTCGAATAAGATGGCGATGATCGGCAGGCTTGCAGCCGGGGTCGCCCATGAAATCAACAACCCCCTTGCCATCATTAACGAGAAGGCGGGGCTCATCAAAGACCTGTTCACGATGAAAGGGCAAAACGTCCGGGAGGAGAAACTCATGGGTCTTGTCAATTCGGTCATTTCCTCCGTAGATCGCTGCGCCACCATCACCAGAAGGCTTTTGAATTTCACTCGACCGAGCGAGGTGATCATCAAACCTATGGACCTCAAAGAGGTGATCGCCGAAGTCCTCGGGTTCCTGGGGAAGGAAGCAGAATACAGGGCCATCGCTGTGTCCGTTCGTGTGCCCGAAGGTATGCCTCCAGTCGAGAGCGACAGGAGTATACTGCAGGAGATCTTTTTGAATATCATCAATAACGCCTTTGCCGCGGTGAATGATGGAGGGCGCGTGGAGATTGTCGCGAGGCGTGAAGATGAGCGGTTTTTTTCTGTTTCCATCGCGGATGACGGC
>JAGUZM010000618.1 GCA_020060805.1 Deltaproteobacteria bacterium
ACCCGATGAGAAGAAGAGACGGGGCATCGAAGATCTGCCCGGAAGCCTGAAGGAGGCCTTGGAGGCGTTCAAGAAGGATCAACTGGTTCAGGACGCCCTGGGTGAGCTGCTCGCCAGGAAATTCCTGGAAATCAAGGAAAAGGAAGTGAAGGAATTCGCCACCTTCGTTCATCCATGGGAACTGGAAAAATACGTCAACGTCTGATCGGGAATCCTGAATGCTGTTCCTAAGGAAAATAACCTGGCTTGTCGCCGCCCTGGCCCTCCTCTTCGTCTTGTTCGTGCCGAAGCTCCCCGTGTCGAACGCTTTTGTGTTCTACATGCTCTTCTGGGTCACCCTGGCCAGTTCCTTCAACATGATCTATGGATTCGTCGGCTACCTCCCCTTCGGTTTTGTGATGTTTTACGGGGTGGGAACCTATATCACGGCTATCCTGTGGAGTCGTTTTCAGATCCCCATCCCCGTGGCCATCCTGGCTTCCGGTCTCGCAGGCATCCTCCTGGCTTTCCTTTTCGCCCCCACCCTGCGCCTCCGGGGGATCTATTTTTCCATCGTCAATTTTTCCTGCGCCATGGTGCTGCGAATCCTCGTGGCCAACCTGCCTGAGGGATGGACCGGCGGCAGCTTCGGCATCACCCTTTCCCACGCCTACCAGCCGATACTGAGCTACTATTTCATGGCTGTGCTCACGGCCGTTACGGTCGTGGTGGCGTACCTGCTTCTCAATTCCAGGCTGGGCATAGCGTTGAGATGCATCCGGGACGATGAGACGGCGGCCTCCGCCATGGGGATCAACGTGGGGCTGTGCCGGCTGAAGGCGTGGATTTTGGCGGCCCTCTTTCCATCCCTCGCGGGAGGCGTGGAGGCCTGGTACACGGCCATCGTCGATCCCGACACCTCCTTCAACCTGATGATCACGACAAAAGCCATCGTCTATTCCATGTTCGGCGGCCTCGGCACCGTGATCGGCCCTATCCTCGGTGCTGTGGTCATGTACAGCTTGGACGACCTGATCTGGGGTACTTTTCCTCTGCTCAACCTCCTGATCCTCGGAATCATCGTGGTCTTTCTGATCCTCTTTCTCCCCAGAGGCATCGTCGGTTCAAGCACCAGGAAGTGGCCCAGGCTGAAGGCGATCGTTCAATGATTCAGGCGAGGAGAGCATGTTGGATTTGATTCTCATGGCCTTGGCATCAGGAATTCTGATGGGAGTCCTCTATGGGCTGGTCGGGATAGGGATGAACATCCTCTACGGGGTGATGCGGGTCGTCAATTTCGCTCACGGTGAATTCATGATGCTCGGGGCATACATGGCCTTCTCATTGCACCATATGCTCAACATGAATGCGATACAGAGCATTGTCGTGGTCCTGCCCCTCTTCTTCGCCTGCGGGCTGCTTCTCTTTCGGTTGCTCGGCCCTCGATTGCAGCGATCGGACGATCCGGAGATGGCATCCTTTTTGACGTTCTTCGGGATTTCCCTCATCATCACCTCCCTGATCTTGTTGATATGGAAGGCCGATCCACGGAGCATTCCCTTGCCCTTCGAAAGGGTGTCTTTTCTCATCGGGCCGGTTTTCATGCCCGTGGGCCGGATGGTCAGCGGCGCTATCTGCGTGGTGGCCATCGTCCTCATCAGTGTTTTTCTCTATGGGACCTACACGGGGAAAGCCATTCGAGCCATCATCGAAAACCGGGAGGCGGTTTCCATTCTGGGAATCGACGTCCAGAAAATCTCAGCCCTCGTCTTCGGCATGGGGCTGTCCATGGTAGCTATTACGGGCTGCCTGATCACCCTGGCCTTTCCGGCGCTCACGCCGGTCATGGGCCAGAGCTACACCCTGATCGCCTTCGCGGTCATCGTCCTCGGAGGGCTGGGCACACCCTTGGGGGCGCTTCTGGGGGGGATGGTCTATGGGCTTGCTGAGAGCCTCAGCTCCGCGTTCATGCCCGTGGCCTTCTCACCGGTGATCGCGTTTCTTATTCTGATCCTGATGGTCCTCGTGCGGCCCCGGGGCCTTCTGGGCAAGGTGTCCACGCGAGTTTGACGAACGTGAGAAAGAGCAAGCCATGAACCCGATCCTGCAAACGACCGATGTCGTAAAGGTCTTTGGGGGGCTCAGAGCCCTGGACGGGATCAGCCTTTCCGTGGAGGAGAACTCCATCACCTCGGTCATCGGCCCCAACGGTTCCGGAAAGACCACTTTCCTGAACTGCATCAACGGAATCTATAAACCTGAAGAAGGGGATATCCGTCTCAGGGGAAAATCCATCGTGGGGGCCAGCCCTCACGTGATCGCCCGGTTGGGCGTCGGCAGGACGTTCCAGATTTCCAGAACCTTCAAGAAGATTTCCGTTCTGGAAAACATCCTGTCCTCGGTGCTGGACTCCGAGAAACCCATCAAGCAGTTGAAAGAAGAGGCCTTGGAGATCCTCGGCCGTGTGGGCATGGTCGCCCTGAAGGACACTCTCGGCGAAGAACTCTCCGGCGGGCAGCAAAAGCTCCTCGAACTAGCCAGGCTGTGGATCTCGGACGCGGACCTGATTCTTCTGGACGAGCCCTTTGCCGGGGTGCATCCTGACCTGAAGGCCGAGTTCTACAAGGAGATCAAAAGACTGCGAGAGCAGGGGAAGACCTTTCTCCTCATAAGCCATGACATGAAATCCGTCTACACCCTGTCCGACGAAATCGTCGTCTTCGACCTGGGCAAGGTCATCGCCAGGGGGACGGAAGAGGACATCAAGAACAACGACAAAGTTATCGAAGCCTACCTGGGGATTTGAGCATGGCCATACTGGAAGGAAGGAATCTCACCGTTTCCTACTATGGGGACATTGACATCCTCAAGGACGTCTCCATCAAAGCCTCCGAGGGGCTGATAACCACGATCATCGGCCCCAATGGGGCCGGGAAATCGACTTTGCTCAAGGCCCTGTACGGTCTCCTGAAACCGAAAAACGGGGCCATCTTCCTGCGGGGCGAGGACATCACGCGCCTGAAGCCGCACCAGTTCATCGGGATCGGGATCTCTTACGTCCCGCAGCTCCGGAGTGTTTTTCCGGATCTCACGGTGTTTGAAAACCTCGAGCTGGGAGCATGGATTTTCAAGAAGGACAGGAGGAAGGTCACAAACGCGATCGATAGGGTTTTCACACGGTTTCCCATACTGGAAAAGAAGAAAAATCAAAAGGCCGGGCTGATGAGCGGCGGCCAGCAAAAGATGCTCGAGATCGGCCGGAGCCTGCTGACAGACCCCCGGATATGTCTGATGGACGAACCCACGGCGACCCTTGCCCCCAAGATCGCCACCCAGATCTACCAGACCCTTATGGATCTGAAAAACGAAGGGATCACGATCGTCACCGTGGACCAGAGGGTCAAGCAGGCCTTCGAAATCTCCGATTATCTCTATGTCCTGGAACTGGGAACAAACAAGGTCAGCGGAACCAAGGCGGACTTTGAAGGAGGATTGAGGGAAATGATTAAAGGGTGGCTCGATTGATCGTTTTTCGGGCCTTGAGGGTAAACCAAAAAGTGAAGGAGGAAGTGGAGATGAAAAGTAAATGGTTTATGTTTTTGGCTGTGTTGACGGTGTGTGCCTTTTTATTGACTCCGGGTCAAGCAAAGGCCGAGGATGTGATCAAGATCGGACTGACCATTTCAACGACGGGCAGCTACACCTTTGCTTCCTCCCAGGGATTCAAAGGCGTCAGCCTCTGGGCAGACTATGTCAATGAGCACGGAGGCCTCATGCTCAAGGGCAAGAAGGTCCCCGTCAAGCTGATCTACTACGACGACAGAAGCGATAAAGAAACCGTGGTCAAGCTCTACGAAAAGCTGATCAACGAAGACAAGGTGGACGTGTGCTTCGCCCCCTTCGGCTCCACGTTGACGGGCGCTGCTGCGGCCATCACGGAGAAATACGGGAAAATGCATGTCATCTGGTCCGCAGCATCGGATGCCATCTATGAACAGGGCCATAAGTATATCGTCTCGGCCACGGAGACCCCTGTCTCCCTGATGCCCAAACCGGAGATCGATCACATGGCATCCCTGGGAGTGAAGAAACTGGCCGTCATCTACGTGGACGAGCCCTTCCCCGCCGGCCTGGCCAAGTATGCCAAGAGTCTCGCGGAGGCCCAGGGGATCGAGGTCACCATCAACGAGAAGTTCTCCAAGGGCACGAAGGATTTCAGCATCCTCCTCCAGAAGGTTCGAATGACCGGGGCAGATGCCTTCTACGCTTCGGCCTACCTGGATGATCAGAAGATCATGATCCGCCAGATGAAAGAGGCCAACCTCATGTTCCCGTACGTCTACATGGTTTACTCTGGAATGCCCCAATGGGCGGACCTCGGGGAAGACGGTTTCTACATCTTCGGCCACACCCTGTACCACGAAACGTTGAACTGGAAGGTCAATGCCGGGCTGTCGAGGGAAGCGTTCGAAAAGGAATTCAACAAGAAATTTCCGAAATCTGAAAATCCACCGGATTTTCAAACCTCCCTGGCCTACGGCGCAGGCGTTCTCCTGGGCATGTTCATTGAAAAGGCCAATTCCTTGGACGGGGCTGCCCTGAAGGAAGCCGCGCTCCAGCTTTCCAAGAAGGTCACGGTCATGACCGGGCCTTACGAGATCGATGCCGGCGGAAAACAGCTTCAGATGCCGTTCATCGTGACCCAGATTCACAAGGAGGGCGGAAAACAGAAAATGGTCCTTGTCTATCCCAAGGAGGTGGCAACGGCCAAAGCGATCTACCCCACTCCCGGGTGGGGCAAGCGCTAAAAATCCCTTTTCGGGAGATTCCGGACCCCAGAGAACGTTGACCCGGCGAAGGTCTGAACCAGGTCGCGCCCTGGAGCGAGTGGCTGGGGAAAACGGGTTTGACCCGTTTCCCCCGGCCGATTCTCAGCCCGGACTCCGGAGCTTCTATTCACGACGCCCGCGGCCCGGCAGCCCTGGAAGGGAAGAGCGTCTTCATGAAGACCTCTGACGAAACCTCATGGAGTGGAGAGGATTTTAAATCATGACTGATCCGGATGAAAGAACCACCTTTGTCCTGGCCGATTTGACCCGTTCGATCCGGCTGGAACAGATACCCCAGGGGGTGGTTTCCAAGGCCAAAGAACTTATTCTCGACTCCATCGCCTGCATCATGGGCGGGGTGAACACGGAGCAGGGGAGGAAGATGCGTGACCTTTATGGGTCCATGGCCGGCCTTCCCGAGGCCTCCGTGTACGGCACCCGGCAAAAAATGCCCCTTCTCAACGCGGTTGCCGTAAACGCTTACCTCTCCACGGTGCTGGATTTCGACGACACCTATGACGGTCACCCGGGATCCACCGTGATCCCCGTGGCCCTGAGCATCGGGGAACGGGAGAACGTAAGCGGCAGGCTCTTCCTGGAGTCTGTGGTGGCGGGGTATGAAATCGGCATCAGGGTATCCAACGGCATCAAACCCACCCCGGAACGCACCAAGCAGGTGCGCGGCATCAACACCTGGCAGATTTTCTGCGCCGCCGCCACGGCCGTGAAACTCTACGGCCTCGACCGGGACTTGGCGGCCCACGCTTACGGTCACGCCGCCCTGCATGCGCCGGTGCCCACGCTCAGGAAGTGGGGATTCATCGACGGAAAGATCCAGTGGCTCAAGAACAATTTCGGCTGGACATCCTATGGAGGCGTTCTCTCCGCACAGCTCGCCAGGATGGGATTCCTGGCGGACACGACGATCATGGACGGCCCGGACGGCTTCTGGATCATGGCCTCCTCGGACCAGTGTAACTATGAAGCCCTCCGGGAGTCGCTGGAGACTTATTACACCCCGATGGTCCACACCAAGCCCTACACGGCGTGCCGTCACATCCATCCCACCTTGGACGCGGTGGCCAGCATCCTCGCCGGGAGCGATCTATCACCCGGAGATATCGGCACCATCGAAGTGGGGACTTTTTACGAGGTAGTGGAAAACTACGGATTTTTCCCTTCCGTCCCCTTTGACATTCCCTACAGTGCCCCTTTCCTGGTTTCACTCCTCATCCATGGGATCCCGGCCGGCACCGAATGGCTGCAAGAGACCCATCTCAAGGATGAGTCCATTCTCAGCACGGCCCGGAAGGTGATTCTGAAGGAGTGGGATGAGGCCACCACGGCCTACCCCTTGGTGAAGCGGGAATTGATGTCCAGGGTGGAAATCAAGACAAGGGCCGGGAAAAGCTACAGTGCGACGACCAGAATCCCCAAAGGCGATCCACGTAACCCCATGTCCCCCTAGGAGCTGGAGGAAAAGTTCATCAGGCTCTCGGAACCCCTGATAGGTGAAAAACGATGTCGGGAGATATTGAGGAATGTGATGGAGATCGAGCGCCTGGGCAGCATACGGGATTTTACACGTCTCCTAATCCCCTGACCCCCACTTCTATAAGCTGGTGCCGGAGGTCGGAATCGAACCGACATGGTACTAAGTACCACTGGATTTTGAGTCCAGCGCGTCTACCAATTTCACCACTCCGGCAACAGGGAAAACGCATGGATTATAGGTGTGTTTTCCTTGCCCTGTCAATATGATATTGACAGGAGTCAGATCCGCTGTTAAGATTTCCAAAATTCGGGGCTGTAGCTCAGTTGGGAGAGCGCATGAATGGCATTCATGAGGTCGTCGGTTCGATCCCGTCCAGCTCCACCAGAAACGCTTATAACAAGAGCCGGTTAGGCAACCCCTAATGGGCTCTTTTTTTGTGTTAATTTAAAGGGGTCAAGTCTGCTCTTGACTCTTGATTAGGGGGGATATGAGGGCCTCTGCTCTCCCGCGCATCGCCCTGTCTGTAGCGATCAGGGCCTTCATCCGCTCCGAAACGCTGCTTACCGTACTGCACTTCTCTATCTGAAAGGCCTTTGAGGTCTCCTTTAAGGTCGCCCGGCCAAGCCTCCTAGTCAGATGGATCGCCATGTTTCTGGGTTCATTGAAAACCCCCCTACGAGAAACCGATAAATCTCCTTCCTCTATCCCATAGAACTTACACACTATCCCTCTAATTCGTTCACCGCCAGGAGCCAAACCTCTCCATTCCGGAATCTCCTCCCGCTCTTTGTCATCAAAAAATCGTCCTTTGATCTTCTCCACGAACCCCTCAGAGCCGACGATTGGAGGCCACTTCCTGCTTTCCAGAAATAGGGTTACCTCATCATCGTCTCCCTCATACATGAATTCCCTGTATCTCTTAAGTCGGCCCTTGGCTTTCTCGGTCAACATTGCGAAAACCTTATCCCTGTATAACCATGCCCATTTCTTTCCCCCTACTAGAAAGGGGGACGTTGGTTCCTAGTACTAGAAAGGGGGACGTTGGTTCCTAGGATGCATTACTGTTGACAGGCGATGAGCCGCTCTGTGAAATCGCTTCATGGCAAGACACACCCGACTCTTTGTGCTAGGAACACCCTGCATCACATCATGATGCCGGGAATCGACATATCGCCCATTTTCGAGGCAAGCGTGGGAAGCGCCCTGGCTCGGTATGGCGGAGCTCGGTCTATCCGGGGCTGAGATGGTTCGCCATCTGGGAGTGAATAGGTCCAGCATAGATCGGGTAATCGCAAGGGTAGAGAGAAACGAAGGCAACTGATTTATGCACTCTAGGAACCAACGTCCCCCTTCACGCTGCGAAGTCAGCCGCAATTCTAGAGGGGTTTCGGTAGAAGTAAGGAATTTGGCCCGCCAAGTCATGAATGAGTCCAGGTTTACTTTGATTTTCAAGGAGAACGCTGCGCCATCCATTGCGAAGGAGAGTAATCTCGTGCCGAGACGTCTTGATCTCGACTTCTTCAGCGACGTACTTGCCGGCATGCTTTTGCATCAGATCCATCTCCCAGGAGTTATGTCGTCCAGAGGGCCGCCCTTAGGAATCTGAGACGATTGAACCAGCAAAAGACATTGGGATACCTTTCGCCATTAGCCTTCCACACAAATTCAAACCTTAAAGGGGTCCCGCTGCCCATTACTTACGGAGACTAGCTGCCACCCGGTTCTAAGGTATGCCGCCGTGTCCGGGCTTCTGATCCACTTTTTTCATAAATCAAGATCTGGGCCGTTCTCACTGAGCCATCGTACGATTTCCTCAAAGTCCGGCATCACTCGTGATACCAGCTGCCAAAACCTTCTTGAATGCCGGCGTTCGATCGTGTGGGCCATTTCATGGACCAGAATATAATCAAAGACCCAGATGGGAGCCATAACTGCGCGCCAGTTGAAATGAATGGTGCTGTTTCGGCTGTAGGAGGCCCACCGGTGTCCAAGATTGGAGACTCCGAACCTACTGACCTCCACCCCAATTCTTTTGTCATACCTTGGAATACGCTCATTGAGCTTCTCCTCGGTCTTTTCCTTATACCAGGATATGAAGTGTTCTCTGGCCTTGGGCTGCTGTTCTTTGTCCAATTCAAAGTAGCCATGCCTCAGACGAAGTTTTCGCTCCGTTGTTCGCTTTGGCTTTTTCCCTTTCGACGAATTTTCTACAAATCTCAGTCGGTGACTCTTTCCGAGATAGAGAAATCCCTGCCCGCTAACGAATTCGCGCTTGGGGCTCTCTCCCATGACCGACGTCTTTTGGGCAAGCTTTTGCTGAACCCAAACCCGTTTCTCCGCTACAAACCTCTCAATTTCCTTACGGTCAAGATCTAGGGGAGCCTTCACGATAATCGCTCCGTCTCTTTCAATCGTAATTCCAAGCGACTTCCGATGGGAACGCTTCAGGGTATAGGGCAAATCATCAGGTTGGACGCTTTTTTTCATGTTGCAATGAGTTTCGTGTGAATGGCCTTTGATAGTTCCATGAAACGATCCGCCAGTTTTTCCTGTTTATCGAAGGGAATCAAATCCCGGTCATCGATCTCCTCAATGATCCACATCCTTAGCATATCCTGGGCATGCCTGCTCCGCCAGAAGTCTACCGCCCCAATCTCCTGGCGGATATGATCCACCATATCAATCACGGC
>JAGUZM010000327.1 GCA_020060805.1 Deltaproteobacteria bacterium
AAAGAATCGAAGTCGACCAGGCGAGGTTCAAGAAAATCGTGCGGGGAGCTGTTCGCTCCAACATCCGCAAATACCTCTCCCGGGAAGAACTCATCGGCCGGCGCGGCAAGGACCTGGTATCCATCCCCATCCCTCAGCTGGAGATACCGCGGTTTCGCTTCGGCAGGCCTTCACAGGGCGTAGGCCAGGGAGACGGTAAGATCGGCGACCCTGTCGCTTCAGAACCTGAAGAAGGCAGCGGCAAAGCAGGCTCAGAGCCCGGCGAACACCTCCTCGAGGTGGAACTCTCGATCGAAGAAATCGCTCAGATCATGGCCGAGGAGCTCGCCCTGCCCAGGATCGAGCCCCGGGGCAAAAAGAACATCTCCGCTGAAAAAGACAAATACGTCGGGATCGCCAAGACCGGGCCTGAATCGCTCCGTCATTTCAAGCGCACCTTTCGACAAGCCCTCCGGAGGCAGGTCATTTCAGGCACCTTTGACCCGGTCGATCCAAAGGTCTGGCCCATCAAAGAAGACAAGCGGTACCGGTCCTGGAAAACCGTGTTTGAGCCGGAGTCCAACGCGGTGATCATCTACATGATGGATGTTTCCGGTTCCATGGGAGACGAGCAGAAGGAAATGGTCCGGCTCACCTCTTTCTGGATCGATGCATGGCTGATTTCCCAGTACAAGGGGGTCGAACGCCGGTTCATCATACACGATGCGGAGGCGAGGGAGGTGGATGCCGAGACCTTCTTCCACACCAGAGAAAGCGGGGGAACCAGGATTTCATCCGCCTACGAGGTCTGCTTGAGGATGATTCAGGACCGCTTCCCCCCGGAAGACTACAACATCTACCCTTTCCACTTCACGGACGGTGACAACTTTAACGACGACAACGAGAAAGCCCTCAAGTGCCTTCAGGACTTGTTGCCCCTGGCCAACATCTTCTGCTACGGGCAAGTGGGGGGCGCTTACGGTTCCGGTGATTTCCTGAAACGCATCACGGAAACCGCCGGGTCAGAAGGGAAACTTCTCACGGCCGAAATCAAGAACAAGGACGGCATCTACGATGCGCTGAAGGCCTTCCTGGGCACGGGCCGTTAGGAACGAGGTCGACCGCCGATGTCAATGAGCCTGCCGGCAACGAAGTTCCCCACGGAACTCAAAGAGATCAAGTACGAGATCGAGGACCATGCCCGCGCCTTTGGGCTGGATTTCTTCAAGGTCATCTTCGAGGTTCTCGACTATCGGGAGCTGAACGAGGTTGCGGCTTACGCAGGCTTTCCCTGCCGTTATCCCCACTGGCGTTTCGGCATGGAATACGACAGGCTGTCCAAGAGCCACACCTACGGCCTGTCCAAAATCTATGAAATGGTCATCAACAATGACCCGTGTTACGCCTATCTCCTCAAGTGCAACAACCTGGTGGACCAGAAGCTCGTGATGGCCCACGTTTACGCCCACTGCGACTTTTTCAAGAATAACTGCTACTTTTCCCATACCAACCGGAAAATGGTCGACGAAATGGCCAACCATGCGACCCGAATACAGCGCTACGTGGATCGTTACGGAATGGATCAGGTGGAAAGCTTCATCGACTGCTGCCTGTCCCTGGAAAACCTGGTGGATCCCCACTGGCCTGCCATCCGGCGCAATCAAAAAGACAAGGAAGGAAAAAAGGCTGGGCCTTTCACCGTGGCCCAGAGCTCGCGGCCGGAGTGTGCGTGCCCCCAGGGGGAGAAAGAAGATGCCCAGCGGGCGTGCTCCGCCTGCCGGGGAGGAAAGGCCGAGGAGCCGGATTTCTTCCCTGAAGACGATGATGAAATGATCCAGCCTCGCAGGCTCGAGAGCAAGGGGTACATGGACGCCTACATCAATCCCCCGGAATTCCTCAAGGCGAGGGCGGAGAAGCTGAAGGCGAAACAGAAGGAAAAGGACCGATTCCCGGAGAGCCCCGAGACGGACACTCTCCTCTTTCTCGTGGAGCACGCGCCCTTGAAGAACTGGCAACGGGACGTCCTGTCCATCATCCGGGAAGAGATCTACTATTTCCTCCCCCAGGGGCAGACCAAAATCATGAACGAAGGCTGGGCCACTTACTGGCACTCCCGCATCATGACGGAAAAGGTCCTCGGGGACGTTGAAATCATCGATTACGCGGATCATCATTCCGGAACCGTGGGGGGGTCGAGGCTTCACCTCAACCCGTACAAACTCGGCATGGAGCTCTTCCGGGATATCGAGGAACGCTGGAACAAGGGCCGATTCGGCAAGGAGTTCGACGAGTGCGAAGACGCTGCGCTCCGGGAGAGGTGGGACCTGGGCCTGGGTTTGGGGCAGGAGAAGCTTTTTGAGGTGCGGCGCCTCTACAACGATCTCACCTTTCTGGATACCTTCCTGACCGAGGATTTCTGCCGGCGCCGCAAGTTCTTCATTTTTGCCAGGGAGGACAAGAAGCCGACCTGGACCATCAGGACAAGGGAGTATGCCAAAGTCAAGGAGCTGATATTAACGAGGCTGACCAACCTGGGGCACCCCATCATCAGGGTTCTGGAGGGTAACTTCGAGAACCGCGGGGAACTCCTTCTCGGCCACCAGCACGAAGGCGTCGATCTTCAGTGGAACCTCGCCCAGGACACCCTCGTCAACCTCCATCGGTTGTGGAAAAGGGCCGTCCACATCGAGACCAATAAGGAGGGCAAGAAGGTCCGGTTGAGTTTCAACGGGAAAGAAATGCAGACGGCGGACCTGAAATAGAGACGCTCCGCCGGACCGGAGGGAGGAACAAGAAAGGGGGGATGGCGTATGACATTGACGAAAAGAATCATGGATCAATTGGCCGGTGCTGCCTCGGGAAGGCCCACGAAAATCCAGGCCTCCGACGGAAACCTCCGGCTCGAATTGACCTTGGAGGATTGTGACCGCCTCGGTTGTCTCTTCAAAAGGCTTGATCTTGAATGGCCGCGGGGAGGCAAACTCGCCGTAGATCCCGCTCGAATCGAATCGCGGATCACCTATCTCGGGGAGAAGCTTCAGCTTCTTGAGACGGAGGGAGAAAAAGGCAGGACGATCTTGAGAAGCGTCCCGCCCAGGGTCGAAGAGGAGGCAACCAGCTTTTTCGAGATGGTCGTGAACCCATCGAAGGGGATCTCCCTGGTGCGCTACCAGTTTGACCCTGACACCGGTGAACGCTCCGAGGTGGCCGCGCCGTTGGCACGGGAGACGGTTGAGCGCCTTGTGAAGGACCTGATCCAGGCCCTCCCTCAAAGCAGGTAAACCCTGAACTCCCCTGACAGGCGCCGGGGCGGGACACTGTAAGGGGGGGTGAGGTTTAGGAATGAGGAAAATCAAGGGGTTAGATTTGGTCGGTAGTGAAAAAGTGGTAATATTTTGAGCACTTATCGAACCCTTAGATCGAGTTGACCCCGTAAAGTTTCGCAAACCTCACTACACCAAAAATCGGCAATTTTCTCAAACCTCACTAACATTTTGTCCGCTAAACTTTACCGCTTACGGTCAGATCTCGCCTTAGAGACACCCCTTATTGGAGAAAAAACAAAGATTCGGGCTTGCATTGCATTTTTTTCTTGACCCGGAAAATGTTTTCCGCTACATTGCGCGTAGCAGGAGAAAGCTGCCCATGCCTGACTATGTGAGGATTTTTGGTACGGCGGAAGTGGGGAAGGTAACTGGCTTGACACAGCGCCAAATCATTCACCTCGCGGAGGAAGGTCTGGTCTCAGCCTATGTGAAATCAGAAGGAGTTGGGAGTCGCCGGGTCTACAATTCGATCAATCTCCTGGAGTTCCTTTTCATCAAAGTTCTATTGGACGCAGGGATCGGACTCCCTAAAATCCGCAAGCTCTTAGTTCAACTTAACCAGGAAACCGGATCAAGGTTCTTTGTGGATTGGGGACTCAGGATCTCTAACGGTTTAGTCGTGATTCTTTTTTTCAAGGATGCATCAACGAGAGTTGTGATCATGGAGGAAGAGGATCTCATAAAGGGACTGTCGCTACTTCAAAAACTTTTAACAGAGAAAAGCTTGAATCCAAGCTCGATTTCTCTCGTCCCCCTCAGGGATCTAAAAAGAAGAGCCGAACTGGCTGATGGGAAAATACTCCCGGTAAGCTCAGGTTAATTTTTTTTGAGCTATAAGCTACAAACCACGTAGTATGGCTCGCAGGACGGACTAGAATACGCGATGCTCCTTAATCTTAAGATCAACATTCTTCTGCGTTACAAGTCTCAAAGGGACTTCGCGCGCGAAATCGGCATTACTGATGTCCGATTATCGCGGCTGATCAATGAGAGGCGAAAATCATCAAACGAAGAGAAGCGAGTCATCGTTGAGAAGCTCAGACCGGAATATGCCGAGCGTCTTTTCGTTAGCATTTGAGGTGGATCATGGACGTTGAAAAGCTTTTGAGGTCGTTCTTTAATCAATTTCCAAAATTGGTGCCTTGGAGAACGACTTTTGATGAGGGCATGGCAAGTGAAGAAGCCCGGAAGGTTTGGACCGTATTGGATATAGAGACCCGCTTCTTGATTTCCAAAGAATCTCCATTTCGGAAAAAAAGGAAGGCTATTATCCGAGCATTGAGCCAGCAGGGCGTGAGCTGCGATGTTTTGGCTGAGATTAGCGGGTTCAATAGGTCTTCCATCGCGCGGATCTGCAGGAGACTGTCACCACCGATGAAGAATGGACCCACTCACCGGTGAAAACCGGACCCCTCTGATCGTTGCCCTGATGATTTTGCCCACCGATTTTTTGACCCACCT
>JAGUZM010000200.1 GCA_020060805.1 Deltaproteobacteria bacterium
AGGAAGCGAAAAAAGACATGGAATCGGATTTCATCTTCAGCGGGTATGAGACCTCCTTGGATAATCTGCGGCGCCTTCATTACTCCCTCGACGTGGAACAACTGAGCCTCTCCGTTCCGGAGGACATACAGCTGTACCGGCTGAGCTACCCCAGGCTTAAAATACTCAACTCGGAGATGAAGGAGAAGCTCAGGGTCGTGCGGGAGCTTGCTCTGGAATACGAAAAGAACCCCGACCGGAACACCGAGCAGGTTGTTCAAAGAGAACTCGCTGCGTTTTACTACCGGAGGGGCGACAGCCAGGATATGACCCTGTTTTACGGCTCACCCCCTTCGGGGAGCGATTTTCTCAGTTTTCAACCCATGGCGACCGCCACGGTCCTTGAGACGATCTCTCGAACATCGGAGGAAGATGTCTGGATCGACGGCCTCCTCCCTTCCCGCACGATTGATTCTCTCCAATCCCGGACAGAGGAGATTTATGAGAAATGGGCGAACCTCAGAAAATATGACGAGGAACTGCTCTACCGGCTTGGCGATTTCAAGAGGCTTGTCAACCTGCACTATCTGACCCGTCTCTCCGAGCAGATGGGAATCACGACCAAGCTGGACCCTGTCCTGTCCTACCCGTTGGGAGCCAACTCCATCAGCATTCTTGAGGCGGCCCTCGCTTATCATACCATCATGACGGGCAAGGCCTACCCCGTGGAGGAAAAGCTCAACCTCAACATGGTTCCCATCATCACCAAGATCGTGGACAGGCAGGGCAAGATCGTCTGGGAATACACCCCCCGGCCGCGAGAGGTTCTGTCGGGCAGGGTCTCGGAATTGGTCACCAATATCCTTCGTCTCGCCATGGAAAGCGGCACCGGAAGGAGCGCGAGGGACGCGGTGCGGATGAAGATCGACATCGAAGGAGCGGGGGCGGATATCCCCATACCGTGCTTCGGCAAAACGGGCACGGCGAATCGCCATACGAACTCGAGTTTTGTCGGTTTCATCCCCGGCCCGATCAGGGGGAAGAGTGAAGTCAGCCTGGACGAAGGATATGTCGTCGCGACTTACGTCGGTTACGATGATAACCGGCCGATGAAAGGGAAGCATATCGTCATCTACGGGGCTTCCGGCGCCCTGCCCCTCTGGATAGACACCGTCAACACCATCGCAAACAGCAAGGGCTACAGAGAAAACCTGGAGATCGCGGATCTCGTGTTCGATCTCAGATCGATTCGCATGATGAGAGAGGACAGGTTTTTGAGCCTCCCTGTTTCCTCGGTGAGCGGACTGCCTGTGAGCGGGACCCCGGCGGGGCGATTGCCCGAAGTCCTGGCCGATGCGGAACTGAAAGATGACCTCCTCCACCTCCACAGAACATTCGAACCTTTCAAAGGAGCGCCCGATGAAGATAACAAGAAATAAGGTCATAGGGGTCTTTTGTTGTTTGATCTTTCTCCTCCCCGCCTGCGCCCCCGAGGCGAGAAGGCAGGTCGTGCCTCCCCCGGAGCCGGAAATTCCGGCACCGCCTCCTTTGCAGCTGGAAGGCCTGGACCTGAAAATAGCCGCCCTCGAGAAGATTCTGCTGAGCCAGGACCTGAGCAACGAGGACAGGATGACCGCTCAGAACCTTCTCGTCGTTTACGGAACGATCAGAGAAGACCTGAAATACCCGTTGTTAGCCAAGGACTATCAAAAAATCATCGGCCTCCTGTATGGGAGCCTGGCGGAGATCGATGAACCCTACTTGAAGAGGGCAGCGGCAGCGGAGAGTGCAGCAGCGGCGCGGGTTGTCCTCTTTAGCGAGAAACGAAGGAGCATCGTGGATAGCTACGTTTCCGGAAATCACCAGGCCGTTGTCGACGGTTACGCTGACCTGGCAAAACCCTTCGGGAGCGACGCCATCCCTGGGGGCATCTCCCTTCTCTACGCCCTTTCCCTCGGTGAGACGGGGCAGTATGCCGAGGCCCTCGAAGTGAGCGAACGCTTGGGCCCGGAGTTGGAGAAAACCCCGGGATGGATTCAGGTCCAGGCAAAGAGCATGGACTGGTACCTTGCTCTCGGAAACCAGGAGGGTGCGCTCAAGGCTTACGAGAAACTCGCAGACGCCTTGAAGGCCGGGGAGACCACGGTGAAGATGGCGGAGCAGAGACTCGTCCCGGACATCGTGAAAGGCCAGGCCCCTCAGCCCTCCCCGCCCGAGGTCGCTTCCCTTCCCGAGGCCGGCGTTTCAGAACCCGTCGCGACAGAGGAGGTCCTGAAGAAAGCGGATGAATTCGTGGGCATCGGCGAATACGGCAAAGCCAAGCTTCTTCTCCTTCAGCACAGGCTGAGGCTCGAAGAGGGCCCTGAAACGCAGGCCATCGATCGGGCCCTCGAAAACGTTGAAATCACGGAGGCCACGCTTCCGGCCTCAGAGGTGAAGGAGCAGCAGGCGGCCATGGCGACCCAAGAGACTTTACGGCTCGCCGCAGCCCTCGTCCAGGGGGAAAAATACGATGAAGCCCTGGCCAAACTGGAAGAACTGTCCCAGTCTCGGGCATTGCCGCAGGAGGGAGAAAACCTCAAGGCCCTGGCCGTCGAAAAAATCATCAACCGGGAAAGGAACAAGGCGGCCAAGCTCTTTCTGCTCGCAAGGAATACCGCGGACCCTGCCAAAAAGGAGGAACTGCTCAAATCCTCCCACCAGATCCTGAAAGCGGTGGCTGAAAAATACCCCTCCTCTCCCCTCAACAAAAGAATCAACGACAACATGAAAGCGATCGAGGCGGAGCTGAGCAGGATAAAAAGGCAGGCAGGATAGGGCCGCACACGAAACGATGCAATGACTCGGAAAAGCATCCAGGTTGTTGGTCTCGGGCAAGCATGCGTCGATTTCCTGGGCCGGTTGCCGTCTTTTCCTCAGGAGGATCAAAAGGTCGAACTCCTGGAAATCCACCAGCAGTGCGGAGGCCCGGCTTCCACGGCCATGGTTACCCTCGCCCGATTGGGGGTCAGGACCTCCTTCATCGGCGCTGTCTCGGACGACCCCCTCGGCCTCCAGATCGTCGAAGCGCTGAAACAGGAAGGCGTGGACCTCTCCCATCTGAAAATCAGGCCGGGATATACCTCTCAGTTTGCTTTCATCGGAATCAACAAGGACAATGGCGCGAGGACCATCTTCTGGCACAGGGGGAGCGTGCCCCATCTTTCAGCAAAGGAAGTGGACCTCTCCCCTTATTCGGGAGCAAAGGTCCTGCACCTCGACGGCCTCATGATCGAGGCGTCCATCGAGGCCGCTCTTCAGGCGAAGGGTCTGGGGCTGACCGTTGTGATGGACGGGGGAACGATGCGTGAGGGGTCTCAAAAGCTCGTCTCTCTGGTGGATGTCCTGATCGCTTCCGAGAGGTTTGCCGAGCCTCTGGTGGGCCCGGGCGCTCATGACAGGGCCCTTCGGGCTTTGCGGGAATGGGGGCCGAAAACCGTGGTCATCACCCTGGGAACCGGGGGGAGCATCGCCTGGGACGGGAGTCGGACTTTTGCACAGAAGGCCTTCGCCGTCAAAGCCCTCGACACGACAGGCGCGGGCGATGTGTACCATGGGGCCTACATCTATGGTCTGGTCCGGGAGTGGTCCATCCCTGAGTGCATGCGCTTTGCCTCAGCCGCTGCCGCACTCAAGTGCAGGGCGATAGGGGCGCGGAAGGGGATTCCCGGGCTCAACGAGGTGGAGGCATTCATGCTCGAGTACCCTGAGAGGTGATTCCCTTCCCGTGTTTCCGGAATGCTCAGGCCGATCCCTCAAGAGGAAGGCACCAGAGGACCTCGCTTGATGGCATCGCGGCCAAAGCGGTCTTTGATGACATCCATCGCTTTTTCCACATCCTCCCATGATTTCTTCTCCGGCTCGGTCCGCTGGAAGAGGCTCATTTGTTCAGGCCCTGGCCGGCAGGCCGAAAAATTCGACACCCCCACCCCCACGAGCCTGAACTTGTCGTGCCGGTCCACTTCATCCAGCAATCCCATGGTCACCTGATAGATGGTATTCGTGGAGTTCGTGGGCTCCTTTAAAGTGATGCTTCTGGTGAGCTGGGTGAAATCGGATCGTTTCAGTTTGAGGGTGATGGTGCAGCCCCTCATCCCTTTTGCGCGCAGCCTTTTTCCCACAGATTCGGCTTGAGCGAGGATCTCTCTCCTGAGAACCTCGGGGTCATTGGTGTCTTTCTCCAGGGTTTCTTCGTTGCTGACAGACTTCGCTTCCGAATACAAAACCACGGGGGCTTCATCGATCCCGAGGCTGAATTCTCGCAGCCTCGCTCCGAACTGACCCATCTCACGGAGCAGTCTCTTTTCCGGGACGTCTCTCACCTGTCCCAGGGTCGCCACCCCGAGGGTGCGGAGTTTTTCCATCGCCTTTTTCCCTACCCCCGGAACTCTATCGACAGGAAGCCCAGCGATGACTTCCTGCACGCGGCCCGGCTCAATGGTGGTGAGCCCGTCCGGCTTGTTCATCTCAGAAGCGATCTTGGCAAAGAGCTTGTTCGGAGCGATCCCGATGGAGCAGGTCAAAGAGAGCTTCTCCTGGATCTCCTTCTTGATCTTTCGGGCGATGTCTTCAGCGGAACCGTGGAGCCTCGAGAGGCCTGAAATATCCACGAAGGCTTCGTCCACGGACACCTGTTCGATCAGCGGCGAGTACCGGTCGAGGATCGCCATGACCTGTTCCGACACCTGGATATACCGCTCCATCCGTACGGGAACAAAGATGCCCTGGGGGCATTTTTTCCTCGCCTGGAAGATCGGCATGGCTGAGCGGACGCCGTATTTCCTCGCTTCATAGCTTGCAGCGGAAACGACGCCCCGGCCGGAAGTCCCTCCCACAATGACGGGTTTGCCCCTCAGGGCAGGGTTGTCCTTCTGCTCCACAGAGGCATAAAAGGCATCCATATCCAGGTGCAGGATGAGTCGTGTCACGGCGTCCCTTTGATTCCCTCAAACTGGGGTGGGGTCACCTTGCCGAAAGGGATCTTCATCAGGGGGCCTCCTGGCCGAAGGCTTTGATCCGCCGGAAAAGATGATCCCTCTTCGCGATGTAGGCGTACCCGGCAAGGTTCAAACAAACAAAAACGATCTCCCCGATTCGGAGAAGGCCTTCAGGCAAATCCGGATAGAGAAACCGATAGACATAGGCCATCATGAAGGAAGAGGAATAGGTCGCTTCAGGGCTGTGAAGGGAGCGCAGAAAGTTCTCCAGATGCGTCAGGGGGCAGTACCATCCCTGGAGGTTGAGAATGAATGAAAATCCCAACCCCCCCAGGTGAACAAAGGCGATTTTGGACTTCCTCAGAGCGAAGATAAACCCAAGGGCCAGGAAGAGCGCCCATGCGGCGTGAAGCAGAATGACAAGGTCAGCGAACAATCCCCACATATCCCATCCCATCACGGGTGTGCCGTCCCGTCCCCCTGTTTTTCCCCGGCCAGGAGCCCCTTCACGTAAGGGAGGCACCTCCTTATTTCCTCAGGCTTCAGCTCCAGGGTCATGGTCCCGGCGTAGGGAATTTCTCTCAGCCGCCGGAAGATCCTTTCAAAATCGATGATGCCCTGGGGAGGGGGAAGATGAAGGTCGTCCAGGTGTGACCGCCCTCCCCTGTTGTCGTGCACATGAACGTGCTCGATCCTTCCGGGAAACCGGTCGATGAAGTCTTCACTCCGGTTCGCTTCGGTGAGGAGCTGTGCGTGGCCGAGGTCGAGGGTCAATTGAAGCGAGGGAATCTCCCGGAGGGCGAAGTCCATGTCCGCGGGCGTCTCGCTGAGGTTTTCCAGGCCTACCGTGATGTTCGCCTCTGAAGCCATGGCCACGATTCGTTTCAGCAGGCCGACTTTGTATTGAAGCGTCTTTTCCTTGACGAAGTGAGGGTCGAGCCAAAGGTGTATGGTCAGGAGCGACATGCCCAGGGGCGCCATGAGGGGGAAGATTCCCGCCACTTTCGGGAGATACTCCTTTTCGAGCCCTTCGGTGTCGTTCGGGTCGCCCTCCCGAGGCCCGTGACACAGGTAGTAGAGGCCGAGCCTCTTTTTCAGCTCTTGGTACGCCCCGATCTGTGTGGAAAACGTCGAAGGGCGATGGATCGGTATCTCCGCAAATTGAAGGCCGAGTTCATGGAGGGTGATCACATCATCCGGGTTCCTCGCCGTCCCTCCCAAGTCGATTCTATGGCTGATGCGCACCATGGAATGCCACACTGTTACGAACGCACTCAATGAATCTCATTTTCTCGATTCATCTAAAATCCTCCCGTCCCCCTTTAACAAAGGGGCGCAACGGGGGATTTATGCAGGAATTCGATGAAGCTCAATGTGAAATCTCTTGTTGCCTTTGTATTAATACCGGAACATGCCGTCCTCGTAGATGACCGTCTTCTCGCCGGCGGAAAGATAAGCGGTGACCCTTTTTTTCTCCGTGTTGACCAGGTCCCAGTGAATCGCCGAAGCGTTGAACCCGAGTCTCTTCTTCACCGTCTTCGTGAGCTTCGACGGGTCACCGGAATAGCTGTCCGAGTAAGAAGAGCCGACAGCAACGTGACAGTTGCCGTGCAGGCCGCCGTAATTCTCGTCGAAAAGGGTGTTGGCCATGAAACGATTGATCCTTGAAAACCTTTTGTCCGTGAGGGAGAACTCGCCTACCCTGCCCGCCCCCCTGTCCAACCCGAGGTATTTGGAAACAAAAGCGCCCCCTTTCTTTGCCTCCACCTTGACGACCGAGCCTTTCTTAAAAACGAGGCGAACCCCTTCCACGTCGTTCCCGTTCCTGTACGAGGGCTGGTCAGCATAATAGACACCTTCGGTGCCGCGCCAGTCCGGGGATAGGAAGATCTCAAAGCTCGGTATGTTGTGGCCGGTCATCCCGACCCAGCGCCTTTTCTCGCCGGGTTTGACGATGAGATCCACCCTTTCCGACTCGACGTGAAGGGCCTGGACTCTCATGGCGCTCAACCATTTCTTGATGGCCGCGGCATTCTTGAAGATGCTTTCCCATTTCCGTACGGGTTCCTTTTCGTCGAGGTAGCAGGCGCGAACCACCTGGGTTTCATACTGTTTCAAGGAGAGCCCCGCATGGCGGGCCAGTTCCTCGGTGGGGAACACGCACAGGGTCCAGCCGAAAGCCCCTTTCTCTTCCCTCCTGTCCAGGATGTCTCTCAGAGGCTTGCGCGCCCTGGCCGCGTTGCCGATTCTCTTTGGATCCACGTCGGAAAGGTGGGTGAGGGCGTCGGGGGCATTCAGGTAAATGCCCCCGCTCAGGGAATGGAAGAGCTCTTTTTCGCCGGCCGGCTGAAAAACGAGCTGCCTTCGGTTCGCCTTTGCGTAAAAATCCTTCTCCATTCCGGGAATCAGCCCCATCCGAAGGACAGGGTTCATCCCCATGTCCAGGAGTCTGGCATGAAGTTCTTCCGCCATCCCTATGGCGGCCAGGTCGTACCGGATCAGGATGACATCCCCACGGCGATAGGGTTTCTTTCTTGCCGTTTTCAGCGCCCAAAGCAGCACATCGGTGTAAGCGTCAACCTGTCGTTCAGAGAGCATTTCGGATGCTCCTTCCGTCCTTGAACCCCTGAAGCACTTCCACGTGGCGTTTTTCCTCCTGGATGATCCCCTGGAGCCCTTTCAACGTGTCCTCCTCCGTGGAAAGGGAGCCCAGCATCTCGTAGAACAGGAGGGTGTCTTTCTCGAACTCAATCGCAAGGTCGAGGAGCTCATCGATCGTCTTGAGTTCCCCGGGGTTTGCTTCCTTGAGGGAAAAAGTCTGATCACCCAGGATGCCCTGAAGAATCTCGGAGGCCGCCTTTTCCATCTCAGGGGCTGCGGCCTTTCCCTTCAGGGCCTGTTTCTTCCGGGTGAAGAATTCCACGTGCTCGACCTCGTCGTCAGCGAGCCGCTTCAGCAGGACTTTCAAATCCTCCAGGGCGACATGCTCAACCGCCTCCCGGTAGAATTTCTCTCCGTTTCTCTCGATCCGAATCCCCAGATCCAGAATCTCCTCTAAAGAAAACATGCTGTCCCTCTTTCCCGGGTTAGTTACCCGGAGCTGTCATCTCATTCCATGAGTCGAAGGTTTCTTTTCATCCCCATTCGACTATACCAGAACACGACCCTGAATGGAAGTTCTCTTCTCCCCCCGTGAAGTTGACAACCAGAGGATATGGCTTAAATTGTACGAAGTTTAACGCGTCATGACAGATAGGAGGCGATAGGCGTGTTAATGCAACTGGCGGTCGGTGCTTACCAGGCAAACTGCTATATTCTGGGTCACAAGGATACGGGTCAAGGCGTCGTGATCGACCCCGGGGACGAGGTGCTCCGTATTGCAGGAGAATTGTCGAGGAGTGGCATCAGGGTTCAGTGCATCCTCCTGACCCACGGCCATTTTGATCACACCAGCGCGGCCCTTGAACTCAAGAGAACGACCAAAGCCCCTGTGCTGATTCATGAGGGTGACGCTCCGGCTCTGAACTTCAGGCCGGACGGTTTTGTGGAGGATGGCCAGATCCTCACGGTCGGAGGCTACCGCATCACCGTGATCCATACGCCCGGGCACTCGCCCGGAGGGGTCTGCTTCCACGCCCCGGGCGCCGTTTTCACCGGCGACACCCTGTTCGCCGGCTCCATCGGCCGGACGGATTTTCCGGGAGGTGATCACGAAAAGCTCGTCGAGGGCGTTCGGAGAAAGATCTTTCCCCTCGGGGACGGATTGAGGGTGTATCCAGGGCATGGTCCGGCCACGACCATCGCCAGGGAGCGCTTGACGAACCCGTTTTTCCGCATGTATCAGACCGCCTAGGGCGAGCCACCAGATCATGTCGAAGCGCGGGCATATCCTAGACATCTTGCTGAGCAGAGGGAAACGGGGCCTGAAAGCTCTCCGGGAGTTCATGTACGGCATGACGGTCCATCAGCTGGACACGGAGATCCGAAAAGAGAGGGCCCACCTGGACCATCTCTTCATGCTCATTGTGTTCGGCGACATGGTCGGCCTTCCCCTCCTGCCCCCTTACCACTCCATGAGACTTCTCCCCTACATTCTCCCCGGCATTGAGATGTGGAAGAGAAGAGTCCTGAGAGAAAAAGACCTGACGGACCTCGGCACTGTAGACCTGTGAGAAAGAAATTTGGCTGGGGCTGCGAGGGAATGGATCGACGAACTTCTGGGAAACGATACTACCCTCCCTTGGAAATGGCCGTACCGGCGAGCCCCTCGAGGGCAGTCACCAGGGCAGAGTGGTCCCAGGCAGAACCCCCGTGGCCGACGCAGGATGAGAAAAGCTGCTGCACCGTCGCCGTGTTCGGCAGGGAGAGGCCCAGGGCCCGGGCACCCGTGAGGGCGAGGTTGAGGTCCTTCTGGTGGAGTTCGATCCGGAACCCGGGCGCGAAGTTGCGCTTGATCATTCGCTCGCCGTGAACCTCCAAGACCCGGGAAGAGG
>JAGUZM010000149.1 GCA_020060805.1 Deltaproteobacteria bacterium
GCCCATGAGTTGAATCAGCCCCTATCGGTCATCAAAACAGCGAGCAGTTTCATCAAAAGGAAGGTGACACGGGGAGAAGCGATCGATGAGCAGGTGCTGAAAACCATGGCTGAGGAAATGGACGGCCATGTGGACCGGGCTGAAAAGATCATTAGCCACATGCGCGAGTTCGGCCGCAAGTCGGAAGTCGCAAAGGAAAGGGTCCAGGTGAATGATGTGTTGAAAAAAGCCCTCGACTTTTTCAGGCAGCAACTGAAGCTGAGAGAGATCGAGGTCGAAGAGATGCTAGAACGGGATCTTCCCCTGATTCTCGCTGACTCAAACCGCCTGGAACAGGTCTTCATCAACCTCCTGATCAACGCGCGGGATGCGATCGAAAAAAAATGGGACCTGGGTCAGCAAAAAGAGAAAAACAAAAGAATCGGTCTCCGAACAGGCCTTGAACAGGGCCTGGTCACGATCCGGGTGACGGACAACGGAACGGGGATTCGCCAATCGATCTTGGACAGGATCTTTGAGCCCTTTTTCACCACCAAGAAGGCCGGCAAAGGCACGGGACTCGGGCTCTCCATCAGTTACAGCATCGTGAGGGACTACGAAGGCACCATTCGGGTGGAGAGCGTGGAAACGGAGGGGGCGACGTTCATCATCCGGTTCCCTCCAGCGGAGGAGGCCTGATGGAGCGCAAGGTGCTTCTCGTGGACGACGAACCGGGCATCCTGAGGGTCCTCGGCATATCCTTGGCGGATCGGGGATTCCAGGTTTTCACCGCCTCAAGCGGCGAGGAAGCCCTCGATGTGTTCAGGAGCCGGAAACCCGAAATCGTCCTCACGGACATCAAAATGCCCGGCATCGACGGCATTCAGCTCCTTCAAAGAATCAAAGAAGAGGATCCAGAGACGGAAGTCATCATGATCACCGGCCACGGGGATATGGAGCTGGCCATTCAAAGCTTGAAATACGAAGCCTCCGACTTCATCACAAAACCGATCCATGACGAAGCCCTGGACATTGCTCTCAAGAGGGCGGGGGAAAGAATCGGCTTCAGGAATCAACTGAGGGAGTACACCCTAAACCTTGAAAAGCTCGTTGAAGAGAAGACCAGGAAACTGATCGAAGCGGAGAGGCTGGCTGTGACGGGGCAAACCGTGGCGGGCCTCGCTCACGCCATAAAGAACATCACCTCAGGCCTTACGGGAGGCATGTATGTTCTGGAAAAAGGGGTTGAACTCGACAACAAGACGTATCTCTCCCAGGGCTGGCAGATGATCAAGGGGAACGTGAGGAAGATAAAAGCGATGGCTTTGGACCTCCTCAACTACGCCAAGGAGCGGGAGCCTCAATGGCAGGTTTGCGACCCCAACCTCCCCGCTGAGGAAGTGGTGGATCTCATGCGATCTCAGGCAGCGGAGAGGGGTGTATCCTTGAAAACCGACCTAGCCTCCGATCTCCCGAAAACCCTCCTGGATCCTGAAGGCATCCACAAGGTGCTCTTGAACCTGGTCACCAATGCGATCGATGCCTGCACGGATCTCTCCTGCACGAATAAGCGCGGTGAAGTGACCGTGCGAACCTCCCGGAGGCAAGACTCGGCCGTGCAATACCATGTGATCGACAACGGCTGCGGCATGGATGAGGAGACCCGGAGCAAGGTGTTTCAAAGATTTTTCAGCACCAAAGGTTCCCAGGGAACCGGGCTTGGGCTCATGATCGCCAAAAAGATCGTCGACGAACACGGAGGGGTGATCGACCTCGTTTCTGAAAAGGACAAGGGCACGGCTGTTGCCGTCACCCTCCCTCAAAGGGATCGAGCGTCACCGTAGACAAGCCATGTCCAAACCTGCTGGCCTACTTCTTGCAAAGTCTCTAAGCCAAGCGTTAACCTTATCGAAAGGGGGATAAATATGATCGAATACAAGAACATCCTTTTCTGCACGGATTTCTCGGAGGACGCCAACATTGCATTCCTCCACGCCCTTGACCTCGCCAAGAAACACGGCGCTAAACTGCACATCTTCCATGTTCCCCACTCTTCCTATTCCTACATGAGACATGTGGTCGATGAACACGTTCCTCCAGGCTCTCCCGGTGGGGAAGCCTTTTACGACGAAAAGATAGAAAAAGCTGCGGAAGCGGCGTTGAAGAAGGAATACGAAAAGAAACTGGGGGAGTTCAAGAACTACGTTTACGTGGTGAGAGGGGGCGCGCCGGACACGGAGATCATCCGGTATGCAAAGAAGAACAACATCGATGTGATTGTCATGGGCGCGCTTGGAAAAGCGGAACAGGATCGGATGGTTCACGGCAGCACCGTGGCGAACGTATCAAAATTCGCGCACTGCCACGTCATTGCCATCCGGAATCCGGCCAAGCAATTCACCCTGCCCGGAAGCATGTACTGATGGAATCGCCCGCGCGAGTTTATATTTCATGAGGGGAATGGGACATGGCGAGGAAGGTTTTGATCGTGGACGATGAGCCGGACATGAGGGTTTTTCTCTCCACCTTGCTGGAGACGAACGGCTTTAAGCCGCTCACTGCCGAGGACGGCCACCTTGGGTTGGAGATGGCCCGCAAAAGCAAACCCTCCTTGATCATCCTGGACGTGATGATGCCCAGGCAAAGCGGTGTCAGCCTGTACAGAGAGTTGAGACTCGACCCGGCCCTCAAGGAAGTGCCTGTGATCATGCTCTCAGCTCTTTCCAGGAAGACGTTTTTCCACTCCCAGAGAGTTCTGGATGAATACAAGGGCGAAAAGATACCGGAGCCGGCAGCCTACTTCGAAAAACCGGCCGAACCGGACGAACTCCTGGAAGCGATACGCAAAAGCCTCGGATAGATGCATGGCTCCATTCTTTTCTTGAAACCTCGCCCCGGGGGTTCGCTCCCTTATTCTTCGGCCACCCTGAAAACAAACGGGATTGAAAAGGACCTTATCGCGTGAGTTGAGTCATGGCGAAAAAAATGACCATCGATGACAAGCTGGTCTTCTACGAACAACTCTGGGCTTTGCTCAGCGAATTGCACATCGGCGTCTTCACCGTTGACGCGAAGCGCAAGATCACTTCTTTCAACCGGGCTGCCGAATCTCTGACCGGCTACGAGGAAAAGGAGGTGATCGGCAAATACTGCCATCAGGTTTTCCGAAACGATCTGTGTGCCGGTGAGTGCAAATTTCATGAAGCTGTCGAAGCGGAACAGGCATCCCTGAGCTTTGACGTGGAATTCACGGACCGACACAGGGAGAAGCGCTCCATCACCAAGATCGTCACGCCCCTTTACAACCTGAGCCGGGAACTCATCGGGTGCATGGAGATCTTTCAGGACCGCTCCGCCTTTGAAGAGCTGATCAACCGCGTCCGCTACGGCGAAAGACAGCTCAAGATGATCCTCGACAACCTGGATATCGGCGTTTTCACGGTCACCCGGAGCGGCCTGATTACTTTTTTCAATACGGCTGCCGAGCGGATCTCCGGATTTCAACGGGAAGAGGTGATCGGAAAGCCCGGGGCCCTGCTCATGGGGCACGGGCCGGCCGACGGGGCGTCTCTCCTGAAACAGGCCGTTGAAGATGGAAAGGCCCGGTCCAACAAGAAAGGGGTTCTCACGACCAAAGATCGCAAGATCATTCCCATCCGGGCCAACTACATGGCCCTTCGAAACGAGCAGGGTCACGTGATCGGCGGGCTGGCCACGGTCCAGGATCTATCCCTGATCGATCAGTTGCAGCGGGCTATTACGAGCAAATACACCTTCGGGGACATGATCGGCAAAGATCCTGCCATTCAGAAGGTTTTCGACATCGTCCCCGTGATCGCTGAAAGCGACGCGACCGTGCTCATCGAAGGCGCCACAGGCACCGGGAAGGATCTTCTGGCCAAGGTGATCCACAACGCCAGCAGGCGGGCGAAAAAGCCCATGGTCAAGGTGAATTGCGCCGCCCTGCCGGACAACCTCCTGGAATCCGAGATGTTCGGGTACGTGAAGGGCGCCTTCACCGGAGCAGACAAGGACAAGCCCGGAAGATTTCAAGAGGCTGACGGAGGCACGATCTTCCTGGATGAGATCGGGGATTTGCCCCTCTCCCTTCAGGCGAAGCTCCTGCGGGTTCTGGAAGACAAGGAGTTTTATCCTCTTGGAAGCCGCAAGATCACAAAAGTGGATGTCCGGATCATCGCCGCCACCAACCAGGGTTTGGAAAGGCTGGTGGAGGCCAAACGGTTTCGCGAAGACCTCTTCTATCGACTCAACGTCATCCGCCTGGAACTCCCTTCCCTCAGGGAAAGAAGAGCGGATATCCCCCTCCTGATTGACCATACCCTGAAACGCCTCAGCACGGCCAAAGGGAACAAGGCGAGCAGGATCTCCGAGGAAGCGATGGAAGTCCTCCTCAATTACGCCTACCCGGGTAACGTGAGAGAGTTGGAAAATATCCTGGAGCATGCCCTCATCCTCTGCCAGGATGATGTCATTGAACCGAGGCACCTCCCGATCTTCCTGAGGGACGGCATCCCTGTCCGTTCGGATGACGGGGACTTCCCGACCGGCGAAGCCCTTTCCTCCGAAAAAGAGAGAATTCTCCGGGCCCTCCGGAACAACCGGTGGCTTCGCGGCGAAACAGCCCGGGAATTGAGCATGGACCGTACAACCCTTTGGCGCAAGATGAAACGCTACAATCTCCGTCCTTAACCCCTGTTCCGTCAAAGCCCGCGGGCAACGTGTGTTTGTTGCATAACGTTGCAAGAAGCGTATCAAAGCGTTGCAATAGCATTAACTCCTTGGAATGGATAAATAACTCTCAACAACAACCTTTCGTCATGTTGCAAAAAATGCAACAATCTTCCTCCCTCACCCTTCCCCCTCCTCGCCCTCGATTATCAAGTACTTGAAATGTTTATTTCTTCAGGCTGTTGGCACAATTACTGCTGAAGGATCAAACCGACGGCAGGAGCGTTTTCGAACAGGAATCTTTTCAGGGAGTGTCATCATGAAAAAAAGAAGAATACTCGTCATCGACGACGAACTGGACATGAGGACTTTCCTGTCCACGCTGTTTGAGACCAAGGGGTACAAACCCTTGGTGGCGGCGGACGGGCTGGAAGGGCTTCAGAAAGCCAAAGAAGGAAGGCCGGAAGTCATCATCCTGGATGTGATGATGCCCAAAGAGGGTGGAATCCAGTTGTACCGGGACCTCAAGAGCGATCCCGCGACCAAGGACATCCCGGTCATCATGCTCTCGGGCATCGCGAAGAAAACGTTCTTCCACTCCCAGAACGTCCTCAACCGTTACACCGGCCAGGCCCTGCCTGAGCCCGAGGCTTACATCGAAAAGCCGCCGGAGCCGGAAGAACTCCTGGAGCTGACCGAAAAGGTTTTGAAGGCCAAGGGCGAAAAGGTTCCCGTTGCCTAGGCTCCTGTTTCGTGGTGCGCCTAACTCCCAGCGAGGTTGAATGATGCAAAAGAAGATCGGGTTTTACATTTGCCACTGCGGGGTCAACATTGCCGGCAGGGTGCGGGTTGAAGACGTGGCTGAATTTACCCGCGGACTTCCGAACGTCGTCGTTGCCAGAGACTATAAGTTCATGTGCTCCGACCCGGGCCAGGAGATGATTCAGAAAGACATCCGGGAACTCGGGCTCAACAGGGTCGTCGTCGCCTCCTGCAGCCCTCGTCTCCACGAAAAGACCTTTCAGGGTGCCTGCCAGAGGGCCGGCCTCAACCCTTACCACTTCCAGATGGCCTCGGTCAGGGAACAGGTCTCATGGGTGACGGAAAACCCTGAAGCCGCCACGGCCAAGGCAAAGGCTTTGGCCGCGGCCGCCATCAACCGGGTCAACTACCACCAATCCCTCTCCACCAGAAAAGTGAAAGTCCACCCCGACGTCCTGGTTGTCGGCGGGGGCATCGCGGGCATGCAGGCCGCCCTGGATATCGCCTCGGCAGGCCACAAGGCTTACCTCGTGGAAAGGCAACCCACCATCGGCGGCCACATGCTCCAGTTCGACAAAACCTTCCCCACCCTGGACTGCGCCGCCTGCATCGGAACCCCGAAGATGGTCTCCGTGGGCCAGAATTCAAACATCGAACTGCTCACCTACAGCGACGTGGAGGAGGTGTCGGGCTACATCGGCAACTACAAAGTCAAAGTCAACCGGCATCCTCGTTATGTCAAGGAGGGCGTTTGCACGGGGTGCGGCGAATGCGCCAACGTCTGCCCGATCCAGAGGCCGAGCGAATGGGACGAAGGCCTCTCCACCCGAAAAGCGATCTACCGCTCCTTCCCTCAGGCGGTCCCGATCACCTTTGTGATCGACAAGCGAGGCACGGCGCCGTGCAAGGCGACCTGCCCCGCCCATGTGAGCATTCAGGGTTACGTCGCCCTGATCAAGCAGGGGAAGTACCAGGAGGCTCTCAAGCTTTTCAAGGAGGCCCATCCCTTCCCCGCCATCTGCGGCCGAGTGTGTCACCATCCCTGCGAGGCCGTGTGCACCCGGGGAGATGTGGACGAGCCGATCGCCATCCAGCATCTTCACCGCTTCCTGGCCGATTTCGACCTCTCCCAGGAGGGCCGCTACACCCCCCAGGTGAAGGAGCGAAGGGATGAGAAGGTGGCGGTGATCGGCGCGGGCCCGGCCGGTCTCACGGCAGCCTACTTCCTGGCAAGAGACGGGCACCCGGTGACGGTGTATGAAAAACTTCCCGTCCCCGGGGGCATGATGGCTGTCGGCATCCCCGAGTACCGGCTGCCTCGCGACCTTCTCGCCGCTGAGATTAAGGTGATTCAGGACCTGGGGGTGCAAATCGAAACAGGGGTCACCTTCGGGAAGGACGTCACCTTGAGCAGCCTGAAACAAGACGGATACGAAGCGGTCTTCCTCGCCACAGGCCTTCATCTCAGCCGAGGCCTTCGAGTGGAAGGGGAAAACCTCCCCGGCGTCCTCAAAGGCGTCGATATGCTGCGGGAGGTCTCTCTCGGCAACAAGGTGGATGTGGGAGAGAAGGTGATCGTCATCGGCGGCGGCAACGTCGCCACGGATGTCGGCCGCACCGCGCTCAGGTCAGGAGCGAAGGAGGTCACCCTGGTCTGCCTGGAAAAACGGGATGAGATGCCCGCCTGGGATTACGAGATCGAGGAAGCCTGCGAGGAAGGCATCGAGATCGTCAACGGCTGGGGTCCGAAGGGTTTCAGGTCAAACGGCACCAGGGTCTGCGGGGTCGAGTTCAAGAAATGCACCTCTGTTTTCGACGGCACCGGAGCCTTCAATCCCAGCTACGATGAAACGGAGCTGACCATCATGCCGTGCGATACGGTCATCGTGGCCATCGGCCAGGCCGGCGATCTCTCTTTTGCCAAAGGGCAAGGTCTTGAGCTGGACGACAGAGGCGGGTTGAAGGTCGATGCCGTGACATTGCAGACTTCCCTGGACTGGGTCTTCGCCGGGGGCGACGTGTTCTACGGCCCGAAATCCGTCGTGGAGGCCGTGGAATCAGGGAAAAAAGCGAGTGAAAGCATCCGCCGCTTCCTGAACGGCCGGGATTTGGCTGAAGGGAGAGACGAAGACTGGTCTTATGAAAAACCTGAAACCCAGGGGGTCAAGAAAAGCCGCCGGATCCGCATGTCCCACCTCTCCCCCGTCGAGAGAAAGCAGGATTTCAAAGAAATCGCACTCGGTTTCAAAGAAGAAGACGCCAGGGACGAAGCCAAGCGATGCCTTGAATGCGGCATTTGCTCGGAATGCTATCAGTGTGTCGATGTCTGCCAGCCGAAGGCGATCGATCACACCATGAAACCTGAAGAGAAGGAAATCGAAGTGGGCACCATCATCGTCGCCACCGGGTACGATTTGATGGATCCTGCACCGATGAAACAGTTCGGATACGGCAAGTTTCCAAACGTCTTGACGAGCCTGGAGTTTGAGCGGCTGAACAACGCCACGGGCCCCACCAAAGGCCAGATCCTGATGAGAGACGGGAACGGGGCCTTCACCCGGACGCCCGGAAGCGTCGCCATCATCCACTGCGTGGGCAGCAGGGACAAGAACTACCATGATTACTGCTCCCGGGTCTGCTGCATGTACGCCCTCAAGTACGGTCACCTGCTTAAGGACAAGGTCGGCCACCAGACGAAGATCTACGACTATTACATCGATATGCGCTGCTTTGGGAAAGGATACGAGGAATTCTACCGAAGGTGTCAGGAAGAAGGGATTACCTTTGTACGGGGCAAGCCCGCTGAAGTCACGGACCAGGCGAGGAGTCCCCAGGAAAAAGGCAAGTTGATCGTGGTGGGTGAAGACACACTCCTCGGGAAGCGATACCGGACACCCGTCGACATGGTCGTCCTCTGCGCAGCGATAGAGTCCCGGAAGGACGCCCTTGAGGTGGGCAGGATTTTCGGGATCAACCAGGGGTCGGACGGCTTTTTCCTCGAGGAGCACCCCAAGCTCGGGCCCCTCAACACGGCGACGGACGGCGTCTTTCTCGCCGGCACATGTCAGGGGCCCAAGGACATTCCGGACACGGTCTCCCAGGCTTCCGGTGCGGCAAGCAAAGCCCTTTCCCTGGCGACCCGGGGAGAAGTGGAGGTGTCCCCCACGATCTCATGGATCGACCCGGATGTGTGCGCCGGTTGCCAGACCTGTGTGAAGCTGTGCGCCTATTCGGCCATCGAATTTGACGAAAGAAGAAAGGTCTCGGTGGTCAATGAAGCGCTTTGCAAGGGGTGTGGAAGCTGCGCCGGCTTTTGCCCGAGCGGAGCCGCTCAGGTCAGACACTTCAACGAAAAGCAGGTCTTCGCAGAGATCGACGGCCTGATGGACGCCCTGGCTGCAGTGGGCGCTTAGCCTGTTCCGGGTTTCGGGTTTAGGATTTAGGGTTTGGCCCACGGGCCACTGACAATGGACGACTGACAAGGGGGAGGTTTCTTATGTCCGATTTCGAACCGACCATTATCGCTTTTGTGTGTAACTGGTGCACCTTCACGGCCGCCGACCTTGCGGGCACATCCCGGCTGATCTATCCGCCCAACGTTCGACTCATCCGGATGATGTGCACCGGCATGGTCGACCCCAAGTACGTCATCAAGGCGATTCTCGAAGGGGCGGACGCCGTCCTGGTGAGCGGCTGCCATCCTGGAGATTGCCACTACATCAACGGAAATTTGAAGGCGCGCCGGCGCATGAAGTTGCTCAAGGAGATTCTGCCCCGTTTTGGGATTGATGAGGGCCGGGTCAAACTGACGTGGATCGGCGCCAGTGAGGGCGTGGACTTCGCCAAGACCATCAAGGAGATGACGGCGGAAATCAAGGCCCTCGGACCCAATCAGGTGAAGAACGCGATGGTATTGTAGGGCAGGATTCGGATTTCGAACTCAAACGTATCGGAGGCTTCCCATGGCAAAGACAGGAAAAATAGAGGTGAAAGACGGGGATCTTCTTTCCTCTTTGAGCCTCTTTTTCAAGATCCTTCTCCAAAAAGGGGGACTGAAAGCCCTCCTTTTGCCCGTGCGCCTTCCCATGGAGGGTACGGTGATGCCCGGCCTCGTCGCGGACCCGGAGAAGATGAACGGCGCTGACCCTGTTGCTCCCGCATTCCCGGTGAACGCCGCCAGGATGGTTTCCAGGCTCACCCGCAGGCCGATTGACGGTCAAGTGGCGGCGGTCCTGCGGCCGTGCGAAATCCGTGCGTTCATTGAGCTCCTGAAGCTCAAGCAGGGAAGGATGGAGGACCTCCTTCTGGTGGGCATGGACTGCCTAGGTGCTTACAGCAACATCAACTACCAGCGCTTTGTTTCGGGCGACGGCGAAGGATCCTCCATGCGCTTCCTCCAGAATGCCCTCTCCGAGAAGGGAACGGCCTGGGAGGACTTCGACATATCTCCGGCCTGTAAAGCCTGTGAACATCCGATTCCCGATAACGCGGATCTCGCCATCAGCCTCATCGGTCTTGACCTCAACAATCATGTTCTGGTCAGGGCCAATACGCCTAAGGGAGAAGGGATTCTCAAAGACCTCGACCTCCCCGAGGCGACCGAGCCCCACGGCCGCAAGAGCGCGGTGGATGCGCTCATCGCCAAGCGTGCGGCGTACCGGGATCAGATGTTCCAGGAGACAAGCGAAGCGACTTCGGATCTCAACAAGCTGATGGGCTATCTGTCCAGGTGCGTAAACTGCTACAACTGCCGGGTCGCCTGTCCTGTCTGCTACTGCAAAGAGTGCGTCTTTGTGACCGATGTGTTCGACCACGAGCCTGCCCAGTACCTCCGCTGGGCACAGAGGAAAGGCATCCTCAAGATGCCCACGGATACGGTCTTTTTCCACCTCACCCGGCTGGCCCACATGAGCACCGCCTGCATCGGCTGCGGCCAGTGCTCGAATGCCTGTCCGAACCATATCCCGGTGATGGAGATTTTCCGCACCGTGGCGAATGCCACCCAGAAAGCCTTCCGCTACGAAGCCGGCCGCAGCGTGGAGGATGAACCGCCCCTTTCGACGTTCAAGGAAGGGGAGTTTCGAGAGATGACGGGAGGAAAAGACTAACAGCCGTCAGTGGTCCGTCGTCGGTGGTCCGTTGCCACCGAGAGAACGGAGGCCTCTGAGATACCAGGCGTTTGCTTGGCCTGAGGATGGTTCGCGAGGCTTTTGCGACGGACGACAGGCAACGGACAATGGACGCCCGGAGGGATTATGAAGAAAAAAATAGGTACAGCCCTTGTTGTGGGATCAGGGATCAGCGGTATTCGCTCGGCCCTCGACCTTGCTGAAGACGGCTACCATGTCACCCTGATTGACAAAGCGCCGAACCTGGGCGGCGTGTTGACCCAGCTCGACTATCAGTTCCCCACGGACCACTGCGGCATGTGCAAGATGCTGCCCCTTGTCGAGCGGGATGTCTCTTCACAGTATTGCCTGCGGAAGGGGCTGTTCCACGAGAATATCGATATCATGCTCTCAACCGAACTCGTGGCCATGGAAGGCGAACCCGGCAAGTTCCAGGTCACCCTCCGACAAAAACCGACCATGGTCAATCCCTCTCTCTGCATCGGATGCGGCGAATGCTCCCGGGTCTGTCCTGTCGAGGTGCCCGATTCCTTCAACGCCGGGCTGAGCAAAAGAAAAGCCGTCTACCTCCCCGTTCCCCACAACATTCCCAACACCTATGTTGTGGACACGACGGCCTGCACCCTTTGCGGTCAATGCGAAAAGGTTTGCCCGACCCATGCCATCGATTTCGGCGCAGAGGCGCGCCGCAAATTTCGCATCCTCGTCGTCGATGATGAGCTCGTTGTGAGGGACTCGCTCAAAGAGTGGCTGGAAGATGAGGGATTCAAAGCCGAGACGGCCGAGTCCGGCTCGGAGGCGATCGAGAAGCTCGCTAAAGAGCCGTTTCATCTCGTTCTCCTGGATATCAAGATGCCGGGCATGGACGGTGTGGAGGTGCTCAAGCGATCGAAGGAGATGAGACCGGACCTTCCCGTGGTCATGATGACCGCCTACGCCACCGTGGAAACCGCGGTGGAGGCGATGAAGATCGGGGCGATGGAGTATCTCATGAAGCCTTTCGACCCCGAAACCCTGATGCCTCTTGTGGTCCAGCTGTTTCAGAAGATCGGACGCCGGGGGGAAAGAAAGCTGAACGTGGGCGCCGTCGTGTTCGCTGCTGGCTTTGAGTCCTACAACCCATCCGCAGGCAAGAACACCTACCGCTACGGTGAGCTTCCGAACGTCGTCACCAGCATTGAATTCGAAAGGCTCGTGAGCGGGACAGGCGCGACCCAGGGCCGGCTGGTCAGGCCGGGCGATGGCAATGGGATCCGTAAAATCGCCTGGCTGCAATGTGTCGGCTCCCGTGAACCTCAGGCTGGTGCCGACTTCTGCTCCTCCGTTTGCTGCATGTTTGCCATCAAAGAAGCGCTCCTCGCCAAGGAGAAAAGCAGCGGCGAGGTGGACACGGCGATCTTCTACATGGACATGCGGACCTTCGGGAAGGATTTCCAGAGATACCGGGACGCAGCGGAGAAGGAGCACGGTGTCCGATTCATCCGCAACAGGGTTCACAGCGTGGAACCCGGCAAGGAGCCGGGCGATCTGAAGCTTGTGTATTCGGATGCGGCGGGGAACCGTAAAGAAGAAGGGTTCGACCTGGTCGTCCTTGCGGCAGGGCAAAGGCCCCCCTCGACCACGAAAGCTCTTGCGGAGATGACGGGCATAGAATTGAACCAAGCGGGGTTCTGCCAGGTTCAGGATTTCTCCTTCACCAGGACGAACAAGGAAGGCCTCTTTATCGGGGGATCCTTCGCAGGCCTCCGGGACATCTCTGAGTCGGTCATCCAGGCGAGCAGCGCTTCCCTCGAAGCATCCAGGCTGATCCACTCCAAAGGGGGAAGCCTCAGCGTGCCACCCGGCCAGGAAAAAGCCTTCCGGGATGTTTCCCGAGAGCTTCCCAGGATCGCGGTAGCCATCTGCACTTGCAGCGATTCCATGAAAGATGTGGTGGATATTGACGGAATCCAGAGCTGGATCGAAGGCCAGGAGTCCGTGAGCGAAGCCTTTCGGATCCCCCGTCTGTGCACCCAGGAAGGCTGGGAAGCCCTCCGGAACGAAACGAGAGAAAACGATTCAAACCGCCTCCTGATTTCCGCGTGTATGCCCTATCTCTACACGCCCAGGCTGAAAGAACTGGGGGAGCTGATCGGGCTCCAGCCCAGGCTGCTGGATGTGGTGGACATCCGCACCGCCGCTTTTGCAACAACCGATGGGGATCGCACGGGGGCGAATCAGGCCATCCGTGTGGCTCTCTCCATGGGCCTCGGAAGGTTGAGACGGACAGACCCGGTTCCGACGCAGAGTAGGAGAATCTCTCAGAAGGCCCTTGTGGTGGGTGGGGGCATTGCAGGGATGAGTGCGGCTCTTGCTATCGCGGATCATGGGTTTCATGTGGATCTCGTGGAGCAGGGGCAGGAACTGGGCGGCAACCTCCGGGAAATTTATCGCACCCTTGAAGGCCATGATCCCCAGGAACTCCTCCAAAAAACCGTATCCCGGGTGGAAAAGCACCCCCACATTCAGCTCTACAAAAAGGCGACGGTGATGGCGACTCACGGCCACGTTGGCCGTTTCTCCACGGTGATTGAAAAAAAAGACGGCACGCCGGAGACCTTGGAGCATGGTGTAGCGATCCTGGCCACAGGCGGGAAAGAGGCGACCACCGAGAGCTACGGACGGGGAAAGAGCGATGCCATCCTGACCCAGCACGAGCTGGAAAAGAAGCTTCAGGAGGGAAGCCTCGACCCGGCCAAGATGTCAGCGGTCGCTATGATCCAGTGCGTGGACTCACGGGAGGAGCCTCGCAACTACTGCAGCCGTGTCTGCTGCGCTTCCGCCCTCAAGAACGCCCTCTTTCTCAAGGAAA
>JAGUZM010000280.1 GCA_020060805.1 Deltaproteobacteria bacterium
CTGGCGGCACTGGTTGTGGCCATCATCCTTTATCTTCACCCTGATTTCGACGCGCGGCTCTATTTCCCGTTTTTCAAGACCGTGACGCCCGACCTCGGATGGGCCTATGTCCTCCTGGTTGTCTTCATCATCGTCGGCGCATCGAATGCGGTCAACCTGACGGACGGGCTGGACGGGCTCGCCATCGGGCCGATCGTGATCGCCTTCACGACGTATCTCGTGTTCTCCTACCTGGCGGGCCACGTGAAGATCGCCAATTACCTCCAGATTCCTTACGTGGCCGGGAGCGGGGAGTTGACCGTGCTCTGTGGGGCGGTCGTAGGAGCGGGCCTCGGTTTTCTCTGGTACAACGCTTTTCCCGCAGACCTGTTCATGGGCGACGTGGGCTCCCTCCCCATGGGCGCGATTCTCGGAACCGTGGCGGTCATCACAAAACAGGAATTCCTCCTCCTTCTGGTGGGAGGGATCTTTGTGGTGGAAACGCTGTCGGTCATCTTTCAGGTTGCCTACTTCAAGATGACCGGCGGCCGGAGGATTTTTCGCATGGCTCCCTTGCACCACCACTTTGAATTGAAGGGGTGGCCGGAATCCAAAGTGACGGTTCGCTTCTGGATCATCGCCATCGTGTTGGCCCTTTTATCCTTCAGCACCCTGAAGTTGAGGTGAAAGGGGAGAGAGAAAATGGTGTCCCAAAAATATCTCGATCCCAGTCCTGCGGCCGACCCAGGGGTGTGGCTTCTTCAGAGTGACAACCAATTCCCAGGGTTCACCACAGAGACACGGAGGGCGCAGAGAGAAGTTTTTGTTTGTCGGGAGATACCGACAAACAAAAATATTCTGCCCCAAAGGGAAGGCCACAAGGGTTATTTTCGTCTATCGGTATCTCCCGATAGACGAAAATATATGTCCCCCTCCGTGTCCTCTGCGCCTCAGTGGTGAATACGTGAGCGTATTTGCGAGACTTGGTGGTGAGGGGGCTGCGGGGACGCGACAGCGGGGGCCGTGGATGGACGTGGAGAACAAAAAGGTTGTGGTCATGGGCATGGGAAAGTCAGGTCTTTCCGCTGCCCGGTGGCTCGCGAAGAAGGGAGCGAGGGTCACGGTAAGCGAGATGAAAGAGGAGAGCGCCTTCAGCCCGGAAACCATCCAACAGGCGAGGGATCGGGGGATCGCCGTGGAAACGGGCGGCCACCGAAGGGACACCCTCCTGGCCTCTGATCTCATCGTCGTGAGCCCGGGTGTTCCCCTTGACCTGGAGCCCCTCGCTGCTGCGAGAAACAAGGGGATTTCCGTGATCGGGGAGATGGGACTGGCGGTGCAGTGGATGGATACCCCCATGGTGGCGATCACGGGGACGAACGGCAAGTCCACGGTGACGGCCTTTGTCGGTGCCATGCTGGAGGCAGCGGGATACTCGGTTTTCGTGGGCGGCAATATCGGGACCCCTTTGATGGATTACGCGGCAGGGGAGAGGAAAGCGGACATTGCCGTCGTGGAAGTGAGCAGTTACCAACTGGACACGATGGAAGAATTCCGGCCCCTGGTTTCGGTGGTGTTGAATATCTCACCGGATCACCTGGACAGGTATCCGAGTTATGAGGCGTACGCTCAATCCAAGCTGAGAATCTGCCGGGACCAAGGGGAAGGGGAGCACACGGTCCTGAACGATGATGACGAAGCGTTGGGCCGGTTCACGCCTCCGAGCCCTGTTTCGGTCCACCGCTACGGCCTGGAGAAGAGGAAGAACAGGCAGGCTTACCTGGAAAACCATGGGATCAGGGCAACCTGGCCCGGTCTCCCTGGTCACCTATTCAGCCTGGAAAAGTGCAGCCTTGCAGGCAGGCACAACGAGGAAAACATCATGGCCTGCGTGCTTACGGGGCTTGCTTTGAAAACAGACCCCTCCGTGATCCAGCAGACCGTGGACCGTTTCAAGGGCCTGCCCCACCGCCTCGAGTGGGTGCGCCAAATCCGGAATGTGGACTTCTACAACGATTCGAAAGCGACCAACGTGGATGCAGCGGCGCGGTCCGTGGCAAGTTTCGGGCGTCCGATTATCCTCATCGCCGGGGGACGGGACAAGGGAGGCGATTATCAACCCCTGGTAGAGGCTTCGCGGGGGAAGGTGAGGAGAGCGATTCTCCTGGGGGAGGCGAGAGACCTCCTGGCCCGGGCTTTTGAGGGCAAGATCCCCTATGGTATCGCTGTCGACATGGTGGATGCCGTGGCTCAGGCTTTTGCAGCATCCGAATCGGGTGACGTGGTTCTTCTCGCTCCGGCCTGTTCAAGCTTTGACATGTTCACCGATTATGCTCACCGGGGAAAGGTGTTCAGGGAAACGGTCCATGGCATCCAAATCTGAACATAGCGTGGAAAAGGTCGCAGGGTACGATTACATGCTTCTCATCCCCACCCTCCTTCTCATGGCCTTCGGCCTGGTAGCCGTGTACAGCGCCAGCTCCTTCCTCGCAGAGCACAAGATGGGGGACAGCTACTATTACCTCAAGAAACAGGGAACGTTCTGCCTGGTGGGTCTCTTCTTCTTCATTTGCGCCAAGAACCTGCCGAGCTCCTTTTACCGCAAGATCGTCTATCCCATCCTGGTTGTCAGCCTCTTTTTGGTCGCCCTCTCTCTCGTTCCCGGGATCGGGACCAGGGTCGGGGGAGCGAGCCGCTGGCTGCGCTTCGCAGGCTACTCTTTTCAGCCCTCGGAGCTGGCAAAGCTCGCCCTCGCTCTGTACGTCGCTTATTCGATCGCCAAAAAAGGGCCTGAGATGGGCTCTTTCTCAAGGGGCTTGCTGCCCCACCTGGCCGTTGCCGGGGCATACATGACCTTGATCCTTCTCCAGCCTGACCTGGGGACCACGATCATCATCGGGTCATGGCTCCTGATCATCCTTTTTGTCGGCGGGGTCAGGATCGTTCATCTCGTGGGGCTGGTTCTCCTGTCCCTCCCGGTCCTGCTCTGGCTGGTGTGGAAGGCGGACTACCGGCTCAAAAGATGGTGGGCTTTCCTGAACCCGTGGGAGGATCCGCGAGGACTCGGTTTCCAGATCATCCACTCTTTTCTCGCATTCGGGTCCGGCGGCGTTCTGGGTGTGGGGCTGGGAAACGGCAAGCAGAAACTCTTCTACCTGCCCGAACCCCACACGGATTTCATCCTTTCCATCGTCGGGGAAGAGCTGGGGCTGCTGGGGGTGACGATGATCGTTTTGCTCTTCGGGGTTCTCGTCACCCGGGGCATTCAGATTGCCCTCGACGCCTCTGACCTTTTCAGCAGTTACCTTGCCCTGGGGATCAGCTGTTTCCTGGGGCTTCAAGTGATCATCAACATGGGCGTGGTGTTAGGGCTGCTGCCGACCAAGGGGCTCACCCTGCCCTTCATCAGTTACGGCGGGTCGTCTCTTCTGGTCACGCTCATCGGCATCGGGATTCTGTGCAGTATTTCCGGAAGGAGATGAAAAGGTCTGGACGAGATAGGCCAAAAGGAGGTGCGCCTGATCATCACCGGCGGCGGGACAGGGGGCCATCTGTTCCCGGGCATCGCCGTGGCCAGGGAGATCTCCAGGCGGTGCGAGAAAGGGGTGAGCCTTTTTGTCACAGGCCGGCGCAGGATGGAGTCAGACATCTTGAGCCGGGCAGGGTTTCAACAGACTTCCATCGCGATCGAAGGCATCAAGGGCCGGGGATGGAAGAAAGGGCTCATGGTTCTCGTGAAACTGCCCTGGAGCTTTCTCCAGTCCCTCCTGATCATCAGAGGGTTTTCGCCTCACCTCGTGCTGGGTGTTGGCGGATATTCGGCAGGCCCGGTCTGCGTGGCAGCCAGGGTGATGGGGATTCCCTCGGCGATTCACGAGCAGAATTCCTTCCCGGGCCTCACGAACCGGCTTCTTTGCAGGTTCGTGGACAGGGTTTTCATCTCCTTTGAGGAGAGTGAAAAGCATTTCACCGGCGGCTCCCTTTTTCTCACGGGCAACCCGATCCGCAGGGAGCTTCTTGCCCCGGTCGTTTCGGAGAAGGAGGAGAGCGAGGCGTTCACGGTCATGGTCACGGGGGGAAGCCAGGGCGCCAGAGCCATCAACGAGGCGTTTGTGGAAGCCCTGGGGGCACTCAAGGAGCGCGGCCGGGACTTACGCGCCATCCACCAGACCGGCGAAGGGGACTGGGATCGGGTGAAGGAGGCCTACGGAAACCTGGGGCTTACGGGCGAAGTGATCCCTTTCATACAGGACATGGCCGGGGCGTATCAAAAGGCGGACATGGTGGTCAGCAGAGCCGGGGCGAGCACGATTTCCGAATTGGCGGCCCTGGGCAAGCCCTCGATCCTGGTCCCGTACCCCTACGCGGCGAACAACCACCAGGTGACCAATGCCCGGGTGCTCGTGGACAGGGGAGGGGCGGAGATGATCCTTCAGGAAGACCTGACAGGAGAAGGGTTGGCGACCCTCCTGGAAAAATACATGGATGACAGGCCGGCCTTGAAAAAAATGGGGGAGGCGGCCAAGAGCGCGGGGAAGCCTGACGCGGACCGGATCATCGTGGATCACCTCATGGACATGTTAAGGCAATGAAGACTTTCGGAAAGACCAAACATATTCACTTCGTCGGCATCGGCGGCATCGGCATGAGCGGTATTGCCGAACTCCTGCTCAACCTGGGGTATGAGGTGAGCGGTTCTGACCTGAAAGTGTCGTCGGTGACAAGGCGGCTCGCTGGCCTTGGGGGAAAGATCTTTGAAGGTCACAGAAAAGGCCACATCGAGGGAGCGGACGTGGTCGTCTACTCCTCGGCCGTAGCGTGGGACAACCCCGAGCTCGCGGAAGCGAGGGAGAGATACATCCCTGTCATCCCGAGGGCTGAGATGCTGGCGGAGCTGATGCGCCTCAAGTACGGGATTGCGGTGGCCGGCGCTCACGGCAAGACCACGACGACCACCATGATCACCTCTATCCTGACGAGCGGAAACCTGGACCCGACCGTCGTCATCGGGGGAAGGCTCGACATCTGGGGAGGTTCCAACGCCAAACTCGGGCAAGGGGACATCCTCGTGGCTGAATCGGATGAGAGCGACGGCTCTTTCATGATCCTCTCCCCCACCATCGCGGTGGTGACCAACATCGACCACGAGCATATCGATCATTACGGCGACATTCAGGCCCTTCGGAGCGCCTTCATCGACTTTATCAACAAGATTCCTTTTTACGGGCTCGCGGTGATCTGCCTGGACAATGAGGAGATCCAGGGCATCATCCCTCATCTGAAAAAGCGCTACGCCACGTACGGGATGAGCACCCAGGCGGATTTGAGGGCGAGGGACATCGTGCAGGACAAATTCAAGACCCGCTTCGAAGTGGTCTCGAAAGATCGCTCCTTCGGCCACGTGGTGGTCGGAACCCCGGGACAGCACAATGTTCTGAACGCCCTTGCCGCGATTCACGTCGGGTTGGAACTCAACATGACGATGGAGGATATCCGGAAGGGGCTGCTCAGCCTAGGGGGCCTGCGAAGGCGATTTGAGGTCAAGGGCGAGACCAAAGGCATCCTCATCCTCGACGACTACGGCCACCATCCCACGGAGATCGCGGCGACGCTCCAGACGGCCAGAGAATGCTGGCCCGACCGCCGGCTGATCGTCGTGTTCCAGCCCCACCGGTTCAGCAGGACGAAGATGCTCTATGACCGCTTCGTCATCTGCTTCAATCACGCCGACGTTCTCATCCTCGCTCCCCTCTACTCAGCGGGCGAGCGCCCCCTGGAGGGGGTAGACTCGGCCTGGCTTTACCGGGGGATCAAGGAGCACGGCCACAAGGAAGTGATCCTTTGTGAGGATCAGGAGGAGATCATCAGGGTTCTTGTAACGATGGTGAAGCCGGATGATGTGGTCATCACCCTGGGCGCAGGAGACATCACCCATCTGGGTGATCACCTGCTCCGGGAGCTGGAACAGAAGATTGATCATTGAACATTGAACATTGGTCATTGTTCATTGACTCAAACCCGAATGATTCGTCTTGGGTGCATAATGCCAAATGTTCAATGCTCAATGATCAATGATGAATGTTCAATGCTCAATGTTCAATGATCAATGCTTCGGTTATTGCCTGGGGCTTGGTGGGGCGTCATGGACGAACGGATCAGGAAAGAGCTTTCCGTGATTGTCGGCGAAGGGGTCCGGTTCGATTGCCCCATGGACGCAGAGACGACGCTGCGGGCGGGGGGGAAGGCGGCGGCCCTCTGCGTGGTGCCGGGGGTGCCGGAGCTCCGGAAGCTCCTGGCCTGTCTCAGGGAAGAAAAAATTCCCTCCATGGTCATCGGGAAGGGGAGCAACCTCCTGGTGAGGGACGAGGGGTTTCAGGGGGTCATGATCCGTCTTGGCGGTGATCTGGCAAGGATCGAGAGGAGCATTCAGGATAGGACGATCCTCTTTGCAGGCGGAGGGGTTGCCCTTGCTCACCTTCTCGGTTTTTGCCAGCGCGAAGGGGCCGGAGGATTGGAGTTCCTTGCCGGGATACCCGGGACCGTGGGTGGGGCCCTTGCGATGAACGCAGGCGCTTGGGGCAAGGATATGGCGAGCGTGGTTGAGCAAATCGAGCTGATTTCAGGCGATGGGCAGGTGACCCGGATCGAGCGATCTCAGCTGGAGTTTTCCTACAGGAACCTGAGCATCCCTCCGGGAAGGGTGATCCTCAAAGCGGGGTTGAGGGTGAGGGAGGAAAGCCGGGAGAACATCGCCGCCACGGTGGCCGCTTATTTGAAGGAAAAAAAGGCGAAACAACCCCTGGAATACCCGAGTGCCGGGTCGGTGTTCAAGAACCCTCGGAACGACTTTGCTGGAAGGCTGATCGAGTCTGCGGGGATGAAAGGGGCCCGGGTAGGGGGGGCGATGATTTCCGAGAAGCACGCCAATTTCATCGTCAACACCGGCGGGGCCACGGCCGCGGATATCATGCGCCTTGCATCCCTTGCCAGGGAAAAAGTCCGGGAACAAACAGGCATTGATCTCGAGCTGGAGATCATCGTCGTGGGAAGGTGAAGGGTTCTTCGGTGAACCGAACGGAAGATCGTCGTGAAGCGCAAGCCCGTTTTGAAAAAACAGGTGGTGGAGAAAAAAAAGAAGGGGAAGTTTTCGGATTTCCTGAGGACCGCCCGAAAAATCAGCACCTGGGCCTTCAGGGGGTCGCTGCTCCTGGTCGGTTTGGTCGCGATCAGCTGGCTCTTCGTCTCCCTGTACCATTACATGCTCGCATCTCCGTACATCCGTCTCAAACAGGTGGTCCTCACGGGGGTTGACGAGAACTTGAAAGCAGAACTTCTCGACATGGCAAAACTCAACTTTGACATGAGCCTTCTGACCATTGACCTGAATGATCTCAAAGGCAGCCTGGAGAGACATCCCTGGGTCAGGTCGGTGAACCTGGAAAAGCATTTCCCCCACACCCTGATGATCTGGGCGGAAAAGGAAACCCCCAGGGCTATCGTTGCCATGGACAAGCTCTATTACATGAACCGAGGGGGGAAGATTTTCAAAACCCTGGATCAGGGCGATGAAACCGACTTCCCCGTGGTCACCGGGATTTCCAAGGACGACGAGGAGAGGGAGAAGCTGATCGCCGTCGCCGTGGATGTGTTGAAAGCCCTGGAAGGGCAGGGAGATCCCTGGTCCTTGAAGAACCTCTCCGAACTTCACGTGAGAAAGGACGGCGACGTGGCGCTCCATTTTTCCCACCTCCCTGCACGGATCAGAATCCGGGGAAACGAGGTGGCAGAAAGGATGGATGACCTTGGCAAGGTTGTGAAACACCTGAGCACGACCGGCCGCGCCCACATGGCGAGAGCGATTGACCTCAGCTATGAGGAGGGCGGGGTGGTGCAGTTCAAGAAAAATTGATGCTGAAAGGGGTCCTGTGAGGATTTGACCATGGGTTCAGAAATTATCGTCGGGCTGGACATAGGAACAACCAAGATGGCCGCGGTGGTGGGAGAGCTACACCCCGACGGCATTGAAATCATCGGCATCGGGAGCCATCCCTCCGACGGCCTGAGAAAAGGGGTGGTGGTGAACATCGAAAGAACCGTGGATTCCATCAAGGAAGCGATCGAAGAAGCGGAAACCATGGCAGGCTGTGAAATCAGCTCCGTGTACGCAGGGATTGCGGGCGGGCATATCAAGGGCTTCAACAGCCATGGGGTGATCGCCCTTAAAGACAAGGAGGTAACCAAGAAGGATGTCGAAAGGGTCATCGAAGCCGCGAGTGCCGTCGCCATACCCATGGACCGCGAGGTCATCCATGTGTTGACCCAGGAGTTCGTCGTGGATGAGCAGGACGGCATCATCGATCCCCTCGGGATGTCGGGGGTCAGGCTCGAGGCCAAGATCCATATCGTGACCGGAGCGGTCACCTCGGCGCAGAACATCATCAAATGCGCAAACCGGGCAGGTTTGGACGTCTGCGACATCGTCCTGGAATCGCTCGCGTCGAGCGAGGCGGTGCTCACCGATGAAGAGCGGAATCTGGGGGTTGCCCTGCTGGATTTCGGCGGCGGAACGACAGACCTGGCTGTTTTCTCCAAAGGCACGATCAAACACACCTCCGTCCTTGCTTTGGGAGGGGACAATCTGACCTACGACATCTCCATCGGCCTCAGAACGCCGAAAGTGGAGGCGGAAAAGATCAAGATCAAGTACGGCTCAGCCCTCTCTTCGATGATCGGCAAGGACGAGACCATAGAGGTCCCGGGTGTGGGCGGGAGAAAGCCGAGGGTCTTATCGAGACAGATTCTGGGGGAAGTCCTGGAACCCCGGGTGGAGGAGATATTCACCCTCATCTACCACGAACTGGTGAGGGCCGGGTACGAGAACATGATCAACTCAGGGGTGGTGATCACAGGGGGGTCTGCGGAACTGCTCGGTGTGCCGGAAATCGCGGAGCAGATATTCAATGTGCCCGCAAGGACCGGATACCCCCAGGGGATCCGGGGGCTGGTGGAGATCGTGAACAAACCCATGTATGCCACGGCTGTGGGCCTTGTTCTTTACGGAGCGAAGAGGGTCAAGGAGGGGAAGAAGTTCAGAATCAGGGATACCAACATCTTTGGCCGGGTCATGGAGAGAATGAAAAGGTGGTTCAAAGATGTCATTTAAAACTCCCTTAAGGGGAACAGAGGAGGGACGGGCATGAAATTTCAATTC
>JAGUZM010000539.1 GCA_020060805.1 Deltaproteobacteria bacterium
CGAGAAAGAGATCTCGGGTGGGGCTGCAAAGAAACCCGGAGCGGACCTTTGAGACACGAGAACTAAGACAAATGATAGGTCGGGAATTCAAGGTGGGTTTTTTTGCACCGGGGGCACCGGCTGGCCGGAGTGAATCGCCTTCGCTCTTCGAACACGAAGCCGCAGGAGAGGCACATGAAGGGCAACACCTTCAACTTCTTCCCCTGGGCTGCGGCCGACCGCGCGATGTGAGAGAGGTGATCATAGACCTCTTTCTGACGTATTCCGGTCTCTTGGGAAATCTCTCTCGCCGTCCTCTCTTTTTCCATCAGCAGGGAAGCGATCTGCTGCCGAACCGTCTGGGTAAAAGTCTTTTCTCGTTTCTCTTTCATCGGGCGATTCTCGCTCAGGGACGGGGGCTTGCGGGCCGGAGAAAAGCGTTCCCGCAGGGGACGTCCCAGAACCGATGGGCGGTTCGCCTCGGGCCGTGGTTGCATGAGCAGTCAGAAGGGGTGGATGCGTTTTCCTGCCTTATGGTTCAAAAGCCTTGAAGATGAGGGAGGCGTTCGTGCCGCCAAACCCGAAGGAATTGGACATGGCAACCCTCAGGTTCGCTTTTCGCGCCACATTCGGGACGTAATCCAAATCGCATTCAGGGTCCGGCTTTTCATAGTTGATCGTGGGCGGCAGGATGCCGTGCTTGATCGCCAAAACCGAGTAGATCGCCTCCACAGCTCCCGCCCCACCGAGGAGATGACCTGTCATGGATTTCGTGGAGCTGATGGCGAGCTTGTACGCATGGGCCCCGAAAAGCGCCTTGACCGCCTTGGTTTCCGATTCATCGTTCAGCTTGGTAGACGTGCCGTGGGCGTTGATATATTCGACGTCCTCCGGCTTCAACCCCGCATCTTCGATCGCATTTTTCATACACAAGATGGCCCCGCCGCCGTCCGGCTCGGGCGCGGTCACGTGGTAGGCGTCCCCGGACATCCCGTACCCGACCACCTCTGCATAGACAGGGGCTCCCCTTTCCAGGGCGAGGTTCATCTCCTCCAGAACGAGTATGCCCCCTCCCTCCGCCATCACGAAGCCATCCCGGTCGAGCTCAAACGGACGAGACGCTTTTTGCGGATCATCATTCCGGGTGGACAGGGCCCGCATGGCGCAAAACCCCCCCAACCCGAGGGGCCTCACGACCGCTTCAGACCCCCCCGTGATCATGGCATCCACCTTGCCTTCCCGAATCAGCCTGAAAGACTCCCCGACGGAATGACAGCTCGCAGCGCAAGCGGTTTCAATCGAGAGGTTCGGCCCTTTGGCGCCGAATTCTATGGCAATCTGCCCGGCAGACATGTTCGCGATCAGGCCCGGGATGAAGAAGGGACTGATCTTCTTGGGCCCCTGCTCCAGGAGCAGTTGATGATAGTGCTCCAGCGTTGAAAGCCCTCCAAGGCCGGAGCCTGTGATGCACCCCACGCGGTGGGCGTTATGGGAATTCGTTTTGAGCTTGGATTCCTCCATGGCCATTTTGGCTGCGGCAAGGGCAAAATGCACGAATAGGTCGAACCGCCGCACTTGTTGCTTGTCCATAAAGTCTTCGGGTTTGAAGTCTCGCACCTCACCCCCGATCCGAACAGGATAGGCGGACACGTCAAATTTCTCTATCGGTCCTATTCCCGACTTGCCGGCGCATATGGCCTCCCAGTTTTTCTGCACCCCTGTTCCCAGAGGCGTAACCATTCCGAGCCCTGTAACAACAACCCTTTTTTTCATACCCGTATCGTCCTCTTAAGGGGTGAACCCGCTTCCCCGGCGAGGGCCGCGTTATTCACCCAGAGCTTTCTTGATATAGTTGATGGCATCCTGGACCGTGGCGATCTTTTCCGCTTCCTCGTCTGAAATGGAAACATCAAATTCCTCTTCCATGGCCATGATGAGTTCCACTTGATCCAGAGAATCAGCCCCCAGATCGTCCACAAACGATGCGGTTAACACAACGTCTTTCTCCTCGACATCCAATTGCTCACAGATGATTTTCTTAACCCTCTCAACAATGTCTGCCATTAGTCAAAACCTCCTCGTTATCTTCAGAATAGTCGCTACGTTCTATTGTCTCTTCAGTCCGGTTTTCACCCGCTCCTCATGACATGTACAGGCCGCCGTTCACGTGAACGACCTGTCCTGTGACGTACTTTGCCGCATCCGAGCAGAGCCAGTAAACGACCTCAGCCACATCCTCCGGTTCACCCATCCTGCCCATGGGAATCTGCTGCAAGAAGGATTCCTTGACCTTGTCTGGGAGCACGGCCGTCATCTCGGTGTTGATAAACCCGGGGGCCACGGCATTCACCGTGATTCCCCTCCCTGCCACCTCCCGGGCTATGCTTCTGGTGAATCCCATGATGCCAGCTTTGGAAGCAGCGTAGTTCGCCTGTCCCGGGTTGCCCATCTGCCCCACAACGGAAGATACATTGACGATGCGGCCACCCCTTTGCTTGATCATCGACCGGCTGACGACCTGGGTGCAGTTGAAGACGCTTTTCAGGTTCACCCTCAGAACCGTGTCCCAATCGTCCTCGGTCATTCTCATCAGAAGGGTGTCCCTCGTGATGCCCGCATTGTTCACCAGCACATCAATCTTTCCAAGCCTCGACAGGACATCTTTGAACAGGGCATTGACGTCCTGGTAAGAGGACACATCCAGCCGGTGCGCCTCCCCTTGGATTCCCTTCTCGGAGAGCTTTGCCAGGGTATCGGAAGCTGCCGAATCGTCCGGATCATAATGAACGATGACCAGAATGGGTTTTTCCCCGGCGAAGCGGAATGCCACCGCCCGTCCGATGCCTCTCGACCCCCCGGTGATCACCACCACCCTTCCTGATTGACCCATGAATCACCTCGTCAAGAATCGTGGATTTCTATCCCCGACGATCTCGCCCGCAGCCTCAAGGAGGCCGCCATTCCTTTACTCGGCTATTCTTCTTTTGCCTTGATCATCGCCCTCCCCCTGTAGCTGCCGCAATGGGGGCAGATGTGGTGGGGCAGGACAGGTTCGTGACACTGGGGGCAAAGGGACGTGTCGGGCATCTTCGCACGATCATGAGACCGCCGCATGTCCCTCCGGGATTTTGATTTCTTTCTCTTGGGTAGCGCCATGGTCTTTAACTGTGCTCCTTATGGTTTTAGGTTTTTCAGCTTCTCAAAAGCGGGGTTGATGTTTTGTGGAGCACATTCACATCGTTTGACGTTCAGGTTGACTCCACAGGCCGGGCACAAGCCCAGGCATCCCTCCTTGCAGAGGGATTTCATCGGCAGGGAGAGATAAATCTGTCCCATGATCATTCTGTCGAGGTCGATCGCCTCGCCCTGGACGAACTCCACTTCCATGTCGTCATCCAGGAGTTCCACCTCCATCGGCTCATTCCCCGGCTTCGGGGACAGGAGGGACAGATGAAATCGAGAGGCAAGGTCCCAGTGGAATGAATCAAGGCATCGATCGCACCTCAGCAACACCCCGCCCGTCACCTTGCCCTCCAAGAGGAACTTGTCGTCAACCTTGGCGACCTTTATCCGGACATGGAGGGGCACGTCGATGCCGAGGATTTGGTCACTCTCAGCAGCCGGCCACCAGTCCCTTTCAAGAACCTCGCTGACTTCCGTTTCTTCCTGAATAGCCTTGAGGCTGAGTATCATCAAGAAAACCGACTAAAGAAAAAAACACTTAGCTTTAACTTAACCTAAAATAAATCAATTACTATATATGACTGCTTCCCCTTGTCAAGAAAATAAATGGGCGAATCTCTCCGCTTATTCTTTTCCCTTGACCAGACAACATCTGACCCAGGCTCCCTGTTTTTGGTTGACCGATCGCTCAATTCCTTGATATAATTAACAAAAATATAACGTTCGCCGTGAGGTTGCCTCCTTCACTCCGTGAGACGGACGCCGTCTCCTGAGAGTTTTTCCCCTGACGGGAGAGTCTATGTGGAAGTACCGGGAAAGGCTGAATTATTCTGAAAAACTCCGTCGGTCCCTCTATGAAATCCTCCGGGACAGCCTTGAAATGAGGCTTATGAAAATATCCCTCGTGGACTCCTTTTACAAGCACCTCAAACAGGGGGTGGAGTACAGCTTCGTCGAAAGAAGCGAGCTCAAACCCAAGTCCATGAAAATGGAGAAGGAATCACAGCTGTTCAACACCTTCATCGTCATCTTCTGCGAAGGCACGATCAACCCTGAGTTGAAGACCCACATCCGTTTTTTCCCGGAAAACAAGGTCATCAAGGAGAACATCGGGTATCTGGCTGAGCTCTCCCTGAACAGTGAATTTCACCCCAACCTCAGACACTTTGACAAGCCCCGGTTTTTCGGTTTCATCGAAAGCCTCCTGGGCATCGACTATGCCCTCCTGATCCAGCAAGACCCTAACCTGAGAAAGCACAACAGGTACGCTTTAACCCATTTTCATGTCAAGGTAGACTGGCCCATAGCCGATGCGGCGGAGGATCTGGCCAAGTGGCTCAGGTACAAGCAGGCCCATCTCTACGAGAACGGCGACAAGGAGGCACGCCTCCTCCAGAACAAGCTTTTTGAGTACTACGGATGCCATCCGAGGGTGGGCGGCAGGCGCACGGCAGCCCTGATCGCCGCGCAGCTCTTGAGAAGACTCGACTTCATATCCACCGTCTTTGTCTCCAGCGCCGAATCCCGTTCGATGATCAAGTACTCTGAAAGGGGGGTTTCCAAGTTCTACCTGATTCAGCTCACGGAAAAACAAATAACAGCCCTCGCCCAGAAGGAGTCGATGGACGAGGCGACTTTCAGGGCTTCCTACCTCTACCCCGCAGAACCTCACTGGCTAGGCATTTCCGAGGCGATCTATGGTTACACGACCCATTCAAAGCCGCCGGATGACGGCAAACTGAGGAAACTGAGACCCGCATACAACTGGCTCAGGCTGAAGGATGAATTTCTCCACCCCACGGACAGCCACCCGCCCCTCCGGCCCATCAGCCACACCTGGGTGTCCGCCATGGAATAGCCGCAATTCCCTTCCCTTCTTTCCGTGCTTTGCCCGGTGTCCCAGGCTCAGTGTTTTCCGAGCCTTTCCTCAACCTTCACCAGGGACCAGAGGTCGAGCCACCTGTTCCACCTGAGGAGGTAGACCTTCGCATCATCGGCCAGCACTTTGAAATAGTCGTGCTCCTCTCCGTACCACCGGTCCACGATATTCACCACCTGTCTCCTGCGGTTCTCCAGGAGAAAAGCCAGGGGCCGTTCATTCGCTCTGTACCCTGAATACGCTTCGACCTGAATGCTCTTGGGGAGGCTATCTTTCATCATCGCCCCCTCTCCCCGATGACGGGGTGGTTTAACACTGCTGCGATCCGAGAAGGGCTACCCTGGCTGCCGCTCCTGTTGCCTTCCCCCCGCCCGGAAGGGCGCGCGAGGAAGGGGCGGTGGATCATGGGGCCTTCCGTGTGTCTTGCGAGGGGTAGGGGAGATCAAAGCTTGTTGAAGAACTCCTGAAGATCTTTGATGAAGCTTACCTTCATCTCAGGGAGCACATCCGGCTCGAAAAGGAATTCCAGGAGAAACACCATCTTGTAATCAACCGCAGAGGTCTTGTACTCCTGAAAAGAAGTGACGATCACATCCTTGAGTCTTCCAGTTTCGCTTTGCTTGAATAGCTCTGTTTTTCTCAGAATGAGTTGAAGTGCCTCCTTGGCATCCGCCGGGTTTTCCAGCACCATCTCAACCCCTTCAAGCTTCCTGATCGCCTTGATGATCTTTTCACTTTCAATCTTGATCTTCATTGTCGCAGACCTGCCTGTTGGACTTCCGCCCTCTGGCGGGTGGCCCTGTCTCACGGTCATCTCTGCCTGGTCAAGAGCCTGACCCCTCCAAAGCCGTTACCCTAGGATTTCTCCCATCCTTTGATTCGGCGTGAATATATCATTCCCCCCGTCGGGATTGCAAGCACCCCTTTTTTGCCCCTGGTCTCTTCCCACGCCTTCCCAGCCGGCTGGGATGGACCTGGCGGTAGGCACCGAGGCGCAACGCCCTGTTTTTGACCCTTCCAGGGATTGCTTGAGCACAGGCTGCATTCAGCCCGAACAGGCCCTTGGCCCCGGATTCACAACCCGGCTCAAACGAACCGCCCGAATCTATTTTATACTAATATAACAAAAGGATCTAAAATAAGTAAAATTAATTATAATCATAAGAAAGCACTTTCAAAAATGGGAAAAATATGATAAAAAATATGCGGGTTCCAGGTATCGTTTTCCCACGGGGGGTTCCTCATGTCATCGCCTTCCCGTGATTCTATTTTTTGAGAGTCGTTTTCGGGGTACTCATGTCCGACCAGGATTTTATCAGGCAGACCTTGAAGGAGGCTGACCTCTACCGGAGTCAAGGGCTGCTGGTCGACGCCAAACGGAAGTACTTGGAGAGCCTTAAGGTTATCGGCAAGAACGAGAGCCTCAAGAAGAATCAAAAGCTTATACATGCCATCAATAACAAGATCCGAATCGTCAACAAAGCGCTGATGGAAATCAAGGAGTCTCCTGAAATCCCGGAACTCCCCAAGGACCTTGTCCACCTGATCAAGAAACTCTTCACCTTTTCCCAGACCAAGGAGTCCGCCGCCATAGAGGGGGCCGTCGCCCTGGCCAAATTCGGCCAGTACGAGCAAGCCCTGATGGAATTCCAGAAACTGCTGGAAGAGGGCATTCTGCCGGTGGTCACGGCCAAGAACATCATCCGGTGTTACATTTCCCTCAAGGCGCCGAACGCGGCCGTCGCGGAATTCGAGAGGTGGCGATCCCGGAACCTCATATCGGATCAGGACCTCAAATACGTTCGCTCCTTTCTGATCAGCTCATTGCAGAAGGAGGGGATCCGGGTGGAAATCCCGGAAGTGGAGAAGACTCCGGGACCCGTGAAGCCCACAAAGAAGGGTGAGGTGTTCCTCGAGATCTCGGCCATCAGCGTGGCTTTTGACGGGGGCAGCTTGAAGGGGCAGACGGTTGATTTTGACGTTCACTTCCAGTCGGCCAACACGGTCAGTATCGTCATCCCCGCTGCGCAAAACGCCCTGGCCGAGGCGTTTAAACCGGGAAAGAAATTCTCCAGCATCCAGTGCTATTCTCCCATCACGGTGTTCCGAACGAGCGGCACCGTGACCGGGATGGACAAGATTAAGCAAGGTCCCCGGCAGGGGGATTTCACTGTGGATATCACCATCGATACCGATTAGAGGTTGGATGAGGGCTCCGTCGGCGGGGGTCTTGCGCCTTCGGGCCCTGTCGAGAGCGTGACATCTTCCTCGCGGAGAGGGGTCTCCGTAGCACCCATGGCCATATTCAACGCAAAAGACAAAATCATCGAGTGCAAGGTCGTTTACTATGGGCCTGGTCGGGGCGGCAAAACCACCAACCTTGAATACATCTTCAAGGCCTTCAACAAGCACGCCAACGCCGAAATGGTCTCGATCAACACGAAAGGAGACCGGACGCTCTTTTTTGACTTCCTTCCCATGGGCCTGGGCAAAATCAGGGGTTGCGACGTCAAGGTCCAGCTCTACACCGTTCCCGGGCAGGCGCGTTATGCTTCCACGAGAAAAATGGTTCTCAAGGGCGTGGACGGGGTTGTCTTCGTGGCGGATTCCCTGGATGTGCGCAGAAAGGCAAATCTCCTGGCCCTCAAGGATCTTGCCGACAACTTGAAGGATGAGGGAAAAAACATCTTCCAGATTCCCCTGGTTCTGCAATTCAACAAAAGGGACCTTGGGGACGGCGGGATCCCCATCACCCCCGCGGAAGTGATGGAAAAGGATATGAACAGCAAGCTCAAAGTGCCTACCCATCTGGCGAGCGCGATCAAGGGAGTGGGAGTCGGGGCGACCCTGAAAGAAATTCTCCTCCTCACATTGCGCAACCTCCAGAAAGAGCTCAGATGGACAAAATAAGGAAATAATATGAATGTCAAAGCGGTGTTGGAAGGGACCCTCAGTTTCATCAGCCTCGCTGAATTGTTCCAGATCCTCGGAGGCAACAACGGCACGGGCACGCTCAGAATCACGACTCAGTATGCTCCTAACCCCGGCGTGGTCTACTTCGTCAAAGGCAACCCGGTCAACGCAACCAACGGGTCGCTCCGGGGGATCGAAGCGGTATACTCCCTCTTTGGCTGGAACGAAGGGAAGTATGAATTCGTCCAGGAAAACGTGCAAGTCGAGTCGGTGATCAAGAACAGCCGGATGGAGATTGTCCTCGAC
>JAGUZM010000570.1 GCA_020060805.1 Deltaproteobacteria bacterium
CACTTCAATTTGGGTGACTCCGTCCAGAATTCTCTGGATCGCCTTCTTGCGAAGATCAGATTGTGCAATTCCAGGAAGAGAACGAGCATCGCGAATTTTGGCTATATCCGAAATTCCCAACTGGTGAAAAGGTGTTTTGATCACGTCCCTTCTGGTGTTTAGGGGTTTTCATACTGTACGAAATTTACCTGGTATTTGTGCTGGGATATCGAGGTCACCGACTGTAAGAAAGATAATATCGGCGAAGGCGTCCAAAGTACGAAATCCGCTTGCTCGGTTCTTGATTATTCTGATGATCCTATTAAGGCCCTCGGCTACTGCATTGGTCAGCCGGGTATGTACGAATGAAACGATTTCCGCGCTGTGCTTTCTGAGGGTGTTGGCAAGTTTTCGCATCGGTTCAAGACGAGTTCTGAGTGCTGAGGTGGTCCAGCGTTCGAGGAATCTCTCCGCTGCCCATCGGGTTTTGAACTCCCAAAATTGCTCGAACTCGTCCTTCAAAAGCCAGGCTCTATAGATGCGGCGGTTGCCTTTTTCTAGTGCATGGAGTGTACGAGAATCCTTCTTGGATCGTGTGGAGGAGCGTTTGAACAGAAGCCATCGCAGTCCTTTGAGGACTTTGCGCTCCTCTGCGCTTGCCTCCCTCCACTGCTCTTTGCGGACTTCATCGAGGGCTGTGTTGATAGCCTTGACGATATGAAACCGATCCAAGACCAGCTTGACGTTCGGACAGTGCTCCTGGATGGCTCCTATGTATGCTTCACTCATGTCACAGGCGGCCCAGAGAATCTGCTCTTTCTGGTGCCCGGAAAGGCAGTACTCAAAGAAGAGGTCGATCGTATCCCGGCCCTTGCCTCGTTCGACCCAAACTACGCAAGATCGGTCGAGGTCATAGACGATGGTGGCATACTTGTGGCCCTTGCAGTAGGAGATCTCATCCACCCCGATGGAGCGCAGTCCTCGGATCCGATGCCGATCCCGAAACCTCACAATGCTTTGGTGGAGGAGGTCCGAGAGGGTGGAGGTGGGAATATGAAGGAGCCGGGCGGCGGCTTTCTGGGTCATCAACTGACAGTAGACAAGCAGGGCGTACTCGAATCGATATGTGATTCGGGCGTAGGGATCCGCCCAGGGGATCTCTTCCTGGATTCGGCCGTGAGTGGTGCAGTAGATTTCTTTAGGCTGGTAACAGAGGAACACGGTCCACCTGAAAACAGGGATGTCCCGCCACATTCTGGGGGAGGAGCTGATATGCATGATAGCCCCTCGACGCCCGCAATGGGGACAGCGGCATCCAACCTTGTAAGGCTTCACAAAGAGATGCAATTCCTTATCCCGGTGCCTGAACTGGTAACTACACACAAAGATGTCTTTCAAATGGAGCAGATTTACGATAAATTTCCTTACGAGGGTCATGGATTCCTCCCTTTCCTTGAATTCGCAAGTTCTGGAAATAGGGATGGAGTCTATGACCTTCAAAGGCCACAGCGCAAGCTCCACTCTTGCAGCCCGTCTTCAAGGACAACTGACACCTCACAGTTGTCCTTGAAGACGGGCTTTACTTTTGAACTAATGTCAATGAACAGGGGTAACAACTGCTCAGAAAACAGCTAAAAACCTTTTGGGAAATCCGGATAGACCCCGAATTTTCATGTTTCGGTATATGACATAAATATTACAAAAATGCAAACTATTTTATGCTCCGGTCAATAGTATTCTTTGTTGCTCTTGTAAGCTACTGACATACGACCTTGTTCTATTAAACCATATAGTTTTTGCTTTGCTAAACCGGTAAGGACAATTAAATGATTAAAGCCCCTTCGGCAAGAGAATCAGATAATATCCTTGAAGTCGCACTCGGCCGCCGACCCGCTCACATGATCATTCATGACGCTTGCGTTGTGGATGTTTATGGGGGTCGGGTTCTCGAAAAGTACTCGATTGCAATTTGCGGTGAATGGATAGCGTCAGTCTTGTCGGATACTCGGCATATCCTAATCGATTCGGATACTATTGTTGTTGATGCCTGCGGATTATTGTTAGCTCCTGGTTTTATTGACACTCATTCGCATATCGATGCCATAACCTCACTTGATTGCTTGGCCTCCACTGTTCTTCTTCATGGCACCACAACAGTTGTTACTGAGGTAAATTCCGTCGCCAATGCTTTAGGGTTTGATGGACTGAAGTGGTACATGCAGGCATCTTCGAAGTGTTCGCTTGCTGTGCTCATTTTACTCCCGGCAATCTCGTTCCTTTACGGAAAGTCTGCAGATGGTGGGCCGTGCCTTACTGAAAGACAGATGAATGTGCTTTTGAGACATCCGCAAGTAGTAGGAATAGGAGAATGCTTCTGGAAGGATCTTTTTACAAGCGGTTCTCTAAAAAGACTCGTAAGAAGGGCAAGAAGCCAAGGGATGGCTGTTGATGGCCACGGTACTGGCATTAAAGGCAGTGATCTCGGTGTCTGGGCTTCGTTGGGAGTTCTAGGTGACCACGAATGCGTACGCATTGAGGATGTTTTGTCGAGAGTGCGGATGGGAATGTATGCGCTCCTCCGCGAAGGTTCCAAAAGGAGTGACCTCCGGAGGATACTCGGTGATTGGCAAGACGGTATTCCTATAGATCGTATAACGGTTGCCACTGATACTATGCTTCCTCACGACATGATTAAAAAAGGATATATGGATTTTATTGTGAGGACGATAATTGAAAGTGGGATTAACCCTGTTCAGGCTATTACCATGGCGACGAGGAATGCAGCTTCCTACTTGGGTGTAGAAATGGTTCTTGGATCACTTCTTCCAGGCAGGGTTGCCAATATTCTTTTCCTTTCTGACTTGGAGCACATCCAAATTGAGGCGGTTTTGAGTAAAGGAAAGTTCGTGGTCACCGACGGCATTGCTCTCCTGGAGGAGAAGGAGCCTGCTAAGAAGTACCCCAGAATGCGACATCTATCTCCCCTATCTGAAGATCAAATTTTGCCTCCGCCTTGCCCAGAGGGCGCTAAAATCAGAGCCATCAGGATGACGGCCCCGACCCTCACGAGGGAAGTTATTCTCGATCACACCCTAGGAACATGGAAGAAAATGGGTTTATGTTTGATGGCGACAGTTAGTAGGCATTCAGTGTCCCAGAGATTTGTAGGCTTTGTGGAGGGGTTCGGTTTGACGAAGGGGGCTTTTGCTAACAGTATCAGCTTCGATGAAAGTGCAATTTGCTCTATTGGTGCAGACACTAAATCAGTTTTGACGGCGCTCAACCGCGTATTCGAACTTGGCGGTGGGATTGTCCTTGCCGATGGAGAAAGAACCGTAGAAGAACTGGCGCTTCCAATAGCGGGTGTTCAATCTGATAAACCATTTAACGTTGTTGCGGAGTTTTTGAAAAGAGTTCCTTGTGTTCTGCGCGACTGGGGATGTAAGTGGGATGATCCTCTTTACAGCGCGAGGACGCTGACCTTTACGGGTCTTCCAGATTTTAGGATTACGACTCATGGTTACTTCGACGTTTTGAAAGGAATGCCAGTGCCACTTTTTACCTGAAACGATTGTAATTTTAAAGTGTTACCATGAGAACCCGAAAGCCAGGAAGGGTTAGAGAAAATGTGTGGTATTTGACACGGGAAGAATCCGGCGTGTACCTCCTGAAATAGGAATACGATAAACAAGTATAGCAGTGAGGCTTCACCGTGCACGGGCTAAACACCGCTTCACGGGTTCCTATGATCTAGAGAGACGCGATGACCAATGTGATGTTAACATAAAGGGCATGCAGCAGATGGATTGCTGATAGTCCCTTGATAGCTGTCAATAATTACGGACAATTATGGAGGAGAGAAAACCATGATGATAGACATAGGAGCGCACGTTTTGCCTAAGAAATATTTGGATACCCTTCAGGCTTTTAAGTCCGACAACTTTAACCTTAAGAATGTAATCGAAACACTCCCATCTATGTATGATATGGATTGCCGATTCCGCATCATGGACAAGTTTCCTGGGTTAGTGCAGGTGCTGACTTTAAGTTCGCCGGCGGTGGAGGAATTCGCTGGTCCTGAAAAGGCACTGGAATTCGCTAGAATGGCCAATGATCAGATGGCTGAGTTGGTCTTGAAGCACCCCGATCGCTTTATTGCCGCAGTTGGCTGCATTCCCATGAACAATATCGAGGGTGCCTTGGTCGAAATCGATAGAGTCATGAACAATCTCCGTTTCAGGGGAATACAAATCAATACATCAATTAATGATAAGCCTCTTGATTCCCCGGAGTATTTTCCAATATATGAAAAGATGGTTCAATACGATCTTCCGATCTGGATTCATCCAATGCGGCTTATTGATCAGGCAGACTACCGAAGCGAGAAAAGGAGCAAGTACATGATTTTTCACGTTTTCGGATGGCCTTACGAAACGGCTGCAGCAGTCACACGCCTTGTTTTCAGCGGAATACTTGAAAAGTATAGGAATCTAAAAATCATCACCCATCATGCAGGCGGAATGATCCCTTTCCTGGAAGAGCGAATCATAGGCGCGTACGATCATGCGGAAATGCTTAGGGGCGCGAAATACAAGGCCTCACTTAGGGAATCGCCCATAACCTACTTCAAAAAGGTTTTTTACGACACCGCAATCTACGGAAACACAGGCGGCCTGATGTGCACATACGCGTTCTGCGGCCCGCAACAGATGCTGTTTGGAACTGACTTTCCCTATGATAGCCAATTCGGAGAGAGATACACAAGGCAGACCGTCAATGCCATAAACCGAATGGACATCGCAGATGCAGAGAGAGCGATGATCTTTGAGGGTAACTCGAAGAAGCTTCTAAGGCTGCCCATATAAGTTTGGGCGCAGATCCTAAGGGTTCCCAACATTGTTTTACATCCCATCGTCCTCCTTGTCTGTATGGTAGGGGCTTTCAGCTTGAAAAACAGCGTCTTCGATATGCTATTAATGATCATTTTCGGGATATTCGGATATCTACTAAGAAGATTCCAATTTGAAATAGCTCCCCTAATCCTCGCCTTTGTATTGGGCCCAATTCTGGAATCGAATCTCCGGCAGTCCTTCCTCCTATCCCAGGGAGACATTTTCCTGAGGAGGCCCATCTCCGGAGTTACCATGGCTTTAGTATTCGCAATTCTTCTGAATTCCATCGTTACGATCTTGAAAAAAGCAAGGAGAAAAGACTCGAGAGAAACTGGCCAGCAAAATCAATGAGCAATTGAGAGGACCTGATCCGAACCCCACTGCCCAAAAACATCTGAAAGGATTTAGCGGTGATGACAGGTTGCAAAGAAAGATGATAGTGCCGGTAAGGTCGCCGGGTAATTCATTCCGTTTGAAGCAACGCCCGCTTGCAGCCATCTTTAGTAGATATGCCCCCGCGATGTATCCATGGCATCAGTGCGGACCCACCTCTAATGCCACTTCTCTACGGTATTCGAGGTGAACCCCTCGCGAAGGCAGCGGAGACGAGGGGGGGGATGCGGTTTTGGGGTTTTAGGCGCCAATTTCAAGGGGGAGGTGGAGATGGAAGGGCAAAATACAGGAAATTGGTCACGTGTGTCGGAGGCAGGAAGACACAGGGTCACAAGAATCAGGAACGACTGGAATCAAGTGGATACCCCTATTAAAACATTTTCCGAGGAGAGGAATTATGAAAATAGACATTTTCAATCACATTTTTCCGAAGGCCTTTTTTGACAAAATGGTTGAAGTGCTGCCGGGCGGTAAGGACATGCACAAACGCGTCAGGGCAGTACCCTCTATCGTCGACCTCGATGACCGCTTTCGGCGCATGGACGAGTTCGGCGAGGATTATAGGCAGATCATCTGCCTCGGCTCCCCGCCGATTGAGGTCTACGGTCCCCCGCCCGTTTCGACGGACATGGCGAAGCTTGCGAATGACGAAATGGCGCAACTCGTCGCGAAATACCCCGACCGGTTCCTGGCCTTTGTTGCTTCTCTCCCCATGAATGACCCGGAGGGTCTCCTCAAGGAGGCGAGAAGGGCCGTGACGGAGCTGAATGCCGCAGGTGTCCAGATATTTACGAACGTCCTCGGCCGGCCGCTCGACAAGCCGGAGACGATGCCCCTCTTCGATCTGATGGCTGATCTTGACTGTCCCCTCCTGCTTCATCCCGCGAGGGGGGCCGATTTTCCCGACTACAAGAAGGAGACGAGGAGCCACTACGAGATATGGTGGACCTTCGGTTGGCCCTATGAGACGAGCGTCGCCATGGCCCATCTCGTCTTTGCGGGAATCTTCGATCGCCTGCCTTCTCTGAAGATCATCACTCACCATATGGGCGCCATGATACCTTACTTCGAGGGTAGAGTAGGCCCCGGCTGGGATCAGCTTGGCACCCGCACCTCTGATGTCGATTACACGGTGCTGCTCAAGCAGTTGAAGAAGAGGCCCATAGACTACTTCCGCATGTTCTACGCCGATACCGCTGTATTCGGCTCGGAGTCGGCGACGATCTGCGGGCTCAAATTCTTCGGGGCTGACCACGTCCTTTTTGCCTCCGACTCCCCTTTTGACCCGGAGAAGGGCTCGGCTTACATCCGCTGGACCATCGATATAATCGACAAGCTCCCGATCACGAAAGAGGAGCGCTATGCCATCTATGAGGGGAATGCGAGGAAGCTACTGAAATGCCCAGCGTCAGCTCAATCGTGACCCCTACGGGGGAGGATGGATGGTTGTCTTGATCTCCGAGCGAGCCTGCGAACTTCTTGAAGCTTCAGGCGTCCGACTCGTACAGGCCACGATCGGGGAATGAATGCGTCGCGTGGCCACGGATGACACCTGGCACCCGACATAGGATAGGAAAAATTTCTATGAACGGATATATGGACAGAATTGCACGTGTCGATCTCACGTCGCTTGAAGTCACGACAGAACCGCTGCAAGAGCACACCGCGCGTAAGTACCTTGGGGGCAAAGGTCTCGGCGCCTATCTGCTCTATCATTACCTTAAGCCGCATACGGACCCCTATGCCCCTGACAACCTTCTTATCTTTGACACAGGTCCCCTCACAGGCACCACCTTCCCCTGCTCGGGAAGAGCTGCGGTTATCACCAGATCTCCAATGACCGGGACATTCCTTGATTCATACGCGGGAGGCAGTTTCGGCCCCATGCTGAAACACGCGGGATACGATGTATTGGTAATCTCGGGCAAAGCGGAAAAGCCGGTGTACATACTTGTCGATAACGGCGCGATCTCCATAAGGGAAGCGGGCAAGCTCTGGGGGCTTGCGACGATCGACGCCGAACGCCTTTTGAGAAATAGCTTGAAAGAAAAGGACGGTGCACGGGTAAGCATTGCGACCGTGGGGCCCGCGGGTGAAAAGCTGGTGCGGTGTGCAAACATTGCGACCGAGGGAAGGGCCTTTGGCCGTGGTGGGGCGGGCGCAGTTATGGGATCGAAGAACCTGAAGGCCGTTGCGCTGAGAGGCTCGTATAAGGTTGCGATAGCAGACGAGGCCGCACTCAAAGAAGTAGCCGGCCGCGCGAGGAAAAAAATTGCAGAGCATCCGATGACAAAGAAAGGCGGGGTCTTTCCGCGGATGGGAACACTTATGACCACAGACGTAACACAGGTGACCGGCACGTTGCCGACTAGGAACTGGGCAGAGAACGTGTTTGGCCGCGCGGAGCAGATTAACGGGAATGCATTCGTACAGAACAAAACGAAGAGTCACGCCTGCTATATGTGCCCGATAGCCTGCAGCAGAGAGATCAGGACAACCGCATTCGGGGTTAAGACGGTCAACGAGGGACCTGAGTACGAAACAGTTTTCTCCTTCGGCGCGAACTGCGAGATCGGCGATCCTGCGGTGATCAACGCCGCGGACAAACTCTGTGAAGAGTATGGCATGGATACCATCACCTGCGGCTCGGCCGTCGGGTTTGCGATGGAGTGTTTCGAGAAAGGCCTGATCACCACGAAGGATACGGGTGGTCTCGATCTCCACTTCGGAAACGGCGAGGCCGTCGTAGCACTGGTGCATCTTATCGGAAAAAAAGAAGGCATAGGAGCTGTTCTTTCGGATGGCGTGAGACACGCGTCAACGAAAATCAAGGGCTCGGCTGATTTTGCCATCCACGTGAAAGGCCTCGAACTACCAGGATATGATCCGAGGGGCATGAAGGGACAGGGTCTCACCTATGCCCTTTCGGACAGGGGCGCCTGCCACGTGCGATCGAACACCTTGCGCACCGAACTCCTCGCCCCTTCTGAGAAGACCGACCGGTACAGTTACGAAGGCAAGGCCGTGATGGTAAGCGAGCTTCAGTTGACCTACGTCATGTTTGACGTGCTTATTTCGTGCGCCTTTGGCGCGTTTGCGATCACTCCCGAGGACTACGTCGATGCGGTCTCCGCGACCACGGGGTGGTCGTTCAGTATGAAAGAGCTCCGAACCCTGACGCAGCGGACATGGAACCTTACCCGCCTGTTCAATAGCCGGGAGGGCTTCGACAGGAAGGATGATACGCTTCCTCCCAGGCTCTTCAACGAAGCTTCGACGAAGGGACCGTCCAGAGGGCAGGTTGTCGACAAAAAGGCCTTCGAAAAGATGCTGGATGAATACTACGAGGCTGTCGGATGGGATATTGCAACCGGAATTCCCACAAAAAAAACGCTGAACGAACTGGGTATCGCGGACTGGTGATCGCGCGAGCGTATAACTGAAGGACCGGCCTTGTAGACTCTCCCGGAGGCAACATGGGCGTAAAGGTGGAGATTGATCCGTTTCTGGCTGAGGGGGCCGCCGTTGTGAAAGTCGAAATTGAGGCCGCCAGTACTGGTGATTGCATCATGGAGGTGGTACGCCGTTATCCGGCCATGGAAATGATGATATTTAGTAGACCCGGGCAGTTGAGAGACTACATGAGTATCCTCGTAAATGGAAAGGTGGTCTATCCAGAACCGCTGAGCGCACCCGTCCGCAGCGGAGATGTTGTCTACCTGCTGGTTCTACTTGCCGGAGGCTAGTTAAAGGTCCATCAGATTTCATGATAGGAGTATGGGTTCAACCTCACGGAGCTTGAGGGAGTTTCCGTGAGGTTTTTTTCCGACTGGCAGGCAGGAAGGAGATGGACTCCATGGAGAATGTACTATAAGACTATAAGACGGAACCACAGCTACAAACTGGTGGGACAGCGCTACTACCCAGTTCTCATGGAAGATAATCGATGTGGGCGTCCAGAGTGGTGACATCCTTTGGCAGTATGACTACTTATTTCAAGTCCCAAGAAAGGACATCAGCCACCTCATTGTCGAAGTGTCCCCTGAAGTGACCAATTTACTGTTCTTGCAGAAGCAGCGTTGGTGTTCAACTTTAGGAAACGAGGAATTCATTACCAGGTTTGCGAGAATCTTGTTCATCTGGGAGGAGTCCATTTTCACTTTGCCCAAGTCTCTTCCCGGTATCAAGATCAGCTCGACATCCGCCCCCATAATGCTAAGGAGCATTGTTAGCATCTGGGAACTTCTCGTTCAGGTCTAGGATTTCGGCAGTTATGCTCTCCTTACCCGCGAATGCCAGGAGCAGCCGTACGGTTTCAGCCGACCGATTGCACGCTTTGAGAATCGCCTGAATTTAGCGGCGGAGGGGTTCGTCAGGACCGATCTTGAGTCCCGCCATTTCTGTGTTCCCGATTATCACCCCGCACCCCTTGAACGACGTATGCCGCAGCAATCCGTCTTTCGTCCACGAGCAATAATTGACCTCCGCCACGAGCTCCGGTTTGACCCACAACACCTCTTACCCTCTCCTCTCGACTGATCCGGCAACTTCTTCGACTCATCTTCGGGACGGTTCACCGGTTGTTGTTAAATCCTATTCGTCATACGGCAGGCGACTTTAATCTGCGAATTGGGGTGAATGCCCTTACCATTATCCGGTCTTTCCATTTTCCGCAGCGGCAAGATTCAGTGCTGTAGGTTACCACAATAAATGATCAGGAAGGGAGGGGAGATTTTCACAATAAGTTGACAAGAGTAGAGAGATTGTCGGAATAGATGGGCCTCGTAGTGGAGGTTTTTTTTATTGGTAGAAACGGATCGGGCGGTGATCTTTTCGCAGAAGAGCACCGCCCTGAAAAGCGGGGCTTTTAAGCCCCCAACCGATAGGATCTTGATACTCTTTGTCGCAGCCAAGATCAAGGAGATCCTTACACTGGGGAAGGATTATCAATGGCCGGAGCCGAAGCTCTGCCCTCGATGCCAGGTATCCAGAGTATGGGGCCATGGGTTTGTGCTCGCCTACTTTGATGGGTTGAGGGAGGGCTTATGGCTGAAGCGATACCGATGCCCTTCCTGCAGGTGTGTGCTGAGGCTGCGGCCCGATGGTTACCTGAGTCGATTTCAAGCACCCCTTGAATCCATCCGATTTCGTTTGTCCCACCGATTGGAGAATGGGCGGTGGCCGCCCTCTCTGTCGCGATCTCGCCAGGGTCACTGGATGCGAGCCTTGAAGAGGAAGGCAGAAGCATACCTGGGGAAGAGCTGGGGTGGAAGCCTGATGGCCGCCTTCGATCATCTTCTTGCCCGAGGGAGGAATCCGGTGAGTCGGTCCATATAGCGCGGGATGCCCTTTGTTCTTGATGCACCCTACCGAAGAGTGCCCTTCCTTGTACGTCATGCGAGGCGTAATGGAGGGAAAACCCTGAAAAAGGAGGATGCAATTATGAACGAAGAGCAGAAAAGGGAGGTAGCGGTCTTCCGCTTTGGTGTGATCCATGACCTTGTGGGCGGGACACACCTGGAGCGTGGGGATCAGCAGCGACTCTTGCGCCAGAAGTGCGAGAGGAAATGGGTGATCCCCCATTCCTCCAGAACCCGGCTGACCCGAGGCACCATTTTGCGTTGGATTCAGCGCTACAAGGAGAGCAATGGCAAACTGGAATCCCTTTGCCCCATCGAACGATCGGACCGGGGGGTAAGCCGAGGCTTGGACGAGGAGACCTCCCTTGCCCTGATCCAAATGAGAAACGAAATGCCGAAGGCCACCGTGGTCAATCTAATCGAAACCATGCACAAGAGGGGATTGGTCACACCCGGCATTGAGCTGAATCTCTCCACGGTGTACCGGCTGTTGCACCGGCATCATCTGATGAACCCCCTGGAGCGAAAGCCGGAGGACAGGCGCAAGTTTGAAGCGGAGCTTCCCAACGATCTATGGCAGAGCGATTCCATGCACGGCCCCCACATAGAGGTGGACGGCCGGATGAAAAAGAGCTACTTGCTCGCCTTCATCGATGATCACTCCCGCCTGGTCCCTCACGCCCAATTCTACCTGAGCGAAGGACTGGACTCCTACCTCGATGCCCTGGAGCAGGCGCTCCTCAAGAGAGGGCTCCCCAGGAAACTGTATCTGGATAACGGCCCCGCTTTTCGCTCCAAGCACCTGGAAGATATCACCGCTTCCCTCGGTATCGCCCTGATCCACTCCAGGCCCTATAAACCCCAGGGGCGCGGGAAAATTGAGAGATTCTTCCGATCCATCCGCTCTCAGTTTCTCTCAGGCTTTCGTGGAAGAACTATTACCGATCTCAACGAAGCCCTGGATCTGTGGCTAAACGATATCTACCATCAACGAAAACACAGCTCCACGAATCAGAGCCCTTTTGAGCGTTTCACTGCGCAGATGAAATGCCTCAGAGCCGCACCCTCGGATCTTAAAAATTATTTCCGCAAGCACGCAAGGCGAAGGGTGGCCAAAGACCGCACCATCATACTCAAGGGCAAGCTCTACGAGGCTCCCGTCCCCCTAATCGCAAAGCATGTCCTGCTCCTCTACCACGAAAACCAACCCGAACGGGTGGAAGTCTTCCATGAGAGAAAATCATATGGCTTTTTGACCCCTCTCGATCTTCACATCAACTGCAGGGTCAAGAGAAATAAAGATAACGGCACGGATATGGAGATCGTCGGAAAAGGACAAAAATACCAGGGAGGCAGACTCTGGTCCAAAGGAGGTGATGAGCGATGAGCTACCGCACCTTCTTCGGTTTGACCAGAGAACCCTTTTCCTCCGACCTCGACCTCAAAGAGATCCTCCAGACCCAGGAGCTTCTCGCTGTCAAGGAACGCTTCGATTACGCCCTCAGAATCGGCGCCATGGCCCTTGTCACCGGAGATATCGGAAGCGGAAAATCCACTGCGCTCCGATATGCCCTGGGCCAGCTCCACCCCTCAGAGTACGCCACCTTTTATTTTATCGCTTCATCAGGCTCGATCCTGGAACTCTACCGTCAGATTCTCTCCGAGTTGGGCCTGCAATCAGCCGGTGCATCCAGGACAAATCTTACAAAACTCATCAAGAGGGAAATCCAGGAGCTGGTGTTGGGCAAAAAGATGAAAGTGGCTCTCGTCATTGACGAAGCCTCCCTTCTTCGCCTCGACGTTTTCCAGGAACTGCACACCCTCACTCAGTTTGAGGGGGACTCCAAGCCTTATCTGCCCATTATTCTGGCCGGTCAATCTCATTTGGTCGATAAGCTCTCCTACCGCACCTCTCAGCCCCTGGCATCCCGGATCGTGGCTAGGAGCCATCTTGAAGGCGTTAATCGCCAGGATATGGAGCACTACATCAAACATCATCTGGCCATCGCCGGGGTGAAGAAAAACCCCTTCGATCCGGCCGCTCTCACCGCAATCCATCAGGGCTCCGGAGGCATCTTTAGAAAGGCAAATCATCTCGCCCGAGGCGCTCTGATTGCAGCGGCAAAAAAGCAGAGCACCACCGTCACAGCGGACCATGTCCGCCTCGCGTCCACTGAGGTCTTCTAAACACCCTTCCAAAAATCAAAGACCGAGGCCGGTGTCACTACCAGCCTCGGTCCATTGAACCTGACAATCTCTCATTTGGTCCCAACCAAAGAGAAAATCTCAGCCCATTTAATCTGAAAATCTACAAGTGCTATGTCCGATGTTAGGCTTACGTACACTTGCACGAAGCTCATTTTGAACATGGAAAGCTTGGGTGCTAATGACTCTTGGGCGTATGCTGCTGAAGGGTGATTTGGATAGAAGCTGACGATGATTGTTTCTGGCGTGCTATTCTTACAACTTCGAAGATTGACAGAACGTGGACGATGTTCTTACAGCACAAGGTGTTGGCAAGGCACTTCAGGCTTGATTCGGAGGAGGTCTTGGCTGTATTGATCTTCAGCAATAGAAAGAGATTTGGACAAAGGATGTGGCCGGAAAAACATGACAGCACCGGGGAGTGTCGGTAAAAATCGCAGGATGATTTCCCCCCTTCCCCAGGGGGCATCGATAATACTCCAGATGCCGCTTCCAAGCCAGCATCTTGCCACTGCGTCTTTAGACAACGCGCCGTTGCACGTAATTCTAATCCTCTTCTTCCGCGGAAAGCATTTCTCGCTTCTTTTTTAACGACGGTATCAAGGGTGTGATGAGAAAGAGCGCACCCAACCCGATAAGGACCGCAGAGATGGGTCGAGCCAAAAAAATTATCATATCCCCGTGAGACATTATGAGCGCCTGACGTAGCGATCCTTCCATAATAGGCCCCAGCACAAGCGCGAGAAGGAAGGGGGCAGCATCGAACCCGGCTCTCCTGAACACAAAGCCGAGAATACCGAAAATGAGCATGATCGATATCTCGACCGTATTATTATTCAGAGTGTAGACGCCAATCACACAGAAGAGGAAGATCAGCGGGAAGAGGATCTTGTAGGGGATCTTGAGCACGCGCACCCACATCCCAATCAGCGGGAGGTTGAGCGCCAGCAGTAATGCGTTGCCGATGTACATGCTTGTTATGATACCCCAAAACAGATCCGGATAGTTACCGATGAACTGGGGCCCGGGCTGAATTCCATGTATCATCAGCGCTCCCATAAAGAGGGCCATAGTGATATTGGATGGGATACCGAGGGAAAGAAGCGGTATGAAGGCCCCAGCCGTAGCGGAATTGTTTGCAGATTCGGGACCTGCTATCCCCTCTATGGTCCCGGTGCCGAAGCGTTCAGGGTGGCGCGATATGCGCTTTTCCACTGCATATGAGGAAAAGGCTGCTATCGCCGCGCTCGGCCCAGGCAGGATGCCGACAAAAAAACCTAGCACCGAGCCTCGAATGATAGGCCAGATGCTGTCCTTCCAGTCCTTCAGGTTTGGCAGCAGGCCCTTAATTTTCGTCGTGGTAATTTTTGTATTGACCGGGAAGGCGATATTGTCGAGTACCTCCGCGATCCCGAACATCCCCATTGCCAATGGTACGAGGCCTAGTCCATCCATCAAGGTATAGCTTCCGTACGTGAAACGCTGAAGCCCCATCATTGGATCCAGGCCAACGGTCCCAGCAATGAGTCCTAGGACTGCCATGATCAACGCCTTGGTTGCGCTCCCTTGGGAGAGGTAGGTGACGAGTGTTAAACCCATGAAGGTGAGCGCGAAGAACTCGGGTGGCCCGAAACTGAGTGCCGCTCTCCCGAGCACCGGTGCAAAGAGCATGAGTCCGATAACCCCAAGTGTACCTGCAATGAACGATCCGAAGGCGGAAATACCGAGTGCAACCCCCGCCCGGCCCTTTTTCGCCATCTGGAACCCGTCTAGACATGTTATGATGGATGCAGCCTCTCCAGGGATGTTGACGAGGATTGACGTGGTCGAACCGCCGAACATGGACCCATAGAAGATCCCCGCTAGCATAATGATGCCAGTCACCGGAGCCATCTTGAAGGTGAGCGGCAAGAGCAGTGAAAGTGCAGCCACTGGACCAAGCCCTGGAAGCACACCGACCAAGGTCCCCAGCACGCAGCCGACGAAGCAGAAACCCAGATTTGTTGGCTCAAGGGCGACCTGAAACCCCAATCCGATAAGTGACAGTATTTCCATGCTATCGAGCCATTAAACTCCGAGAAAACCAGTCGGTAAAGGGGTTCCTAGAAGAGAAAAAACGAAAAAGGTGAGCAGTGAGCTGGAGGCGGCAACAATGAGCACCTGACGCCATCTGACCTGCTCCACTGACCGCATCAAGAAGATGACAAGCAGGAACGTACTTATCACATACCCGAGCCACTCAAAGGCAAGGCCGAAGGTGAAAAGCGCTAAAAGGCTTGCCACCACCTTTTTCCAGTGCCCCAATTGAAAACCCCGTCCATCACCGCTGGCGCGCCTCCCCCGCGCTTGTGCTATCAGGGCGACCGAGAGGAACGCCAGCAGTACGGATAGGAGAAATGGAAGAAAGGCAATGCCCGGTTTTTGCATGGTGCCGAAAGGCAGACGAAGCGACTCCTCGGCAACCACCATTGCAAAAGCCAGAAGAATGTAACCTGCGATCAGGTCCGTTTTTCGCATACCGGTACCAATGAGAGCGAAGGCTATTGTGCTGTGGCTTGAGCCTTCTGCGCAACTTCGGACCATTTCTGATGTTCGTCATTCAGGAATTTTGTCGCCTCCGAGGGTCCTATGTTCTCTATGACCCAGCCAAGCTTTTCAAGTGACGCCAGAACTTCCTTATCGCTCAAAACCTCATTAAATGCATTGGATAGCGTCTTCGCAATGTCCGGTGGGGTTTTACCAGGTAGGAAGAAACCATGCCAGGACGTGGTCATCAGCTTGGGGTATCCTTTTTCCGGCGTCGTCGGTACGTCTGGGAAATCTTTGAGCCGTTTCTTCGCCATGACTACTAGCGCTCTGACTGTTCCACCACGAAGCTGCCCGGCTACAGCGCCTACTTCAGGAAATGACATCGAAACGTGGCCACCAAGGACGGCGGACATGGCCGGGGCTAAGCCGTTCATTGGGACGTGGTTGATGTCGGCGCCCGTCACCATTTTAAAGAACTCCCCTGCAAAAAAGGGAGTACCTCCAAACCCAGTTGAGGCATAGCTCAACTTACCAGGGCTCTTCTTTGCATCCGTGATCAGTTCTTCCAGGCTTTTCCATGGTGCATCCGCCTTGACCACAAGGATGCTCGGAGCGCTCACCGCGATATTGATCGGAATGAAGTCCTCATAAGTAAAATTCATGCCCTTGGCAGTCAACGGCAGCATCACAATGGGCGGGGGTGTGGAAAGGATCGTATAACCGTCAGGCGCAGCTATTTTAACGGACTGAATGCCCAATGCTCCTCCTCCACCCGCTTTGTTGGTGACCACGATCTGCTGGCCGAGAATCGTCGATAGTTTGTTACTGAGAGTCCTGCAGACTAGGTCGTTACCCCCGCCTGGTGGGAACGGAGAGACAATGGTTATTGGCTTAGCCGGATAGTTTGATGCAGCAGACGTCGCTAATGGCGGGAGAAAAAAAGCTACGCTCACCATTGCTGCAATCGCCGTCATCAAAAACTGGAAGGATCTTTTTCTTTCCTCTCCTGTCATACGCGGTTCTCCTTCTGGATAATTAGCGTTTTCCGATGATTCTGTTCATATTTCCAGAGAGTATCAGTTCTTTTTCGTTCTGCGGCAGGTCTACAGTTTGAACTTGGTGGATCGCGCCGGCCATCCATTCCTCTCCCTCGTTTGGACCGAAAGGATAATCGGTAGCGAAGACAATGTGCTCGGGACCGAAAAATTTGTACCCGCACTCGAAGGCATGAACCGATCCATTGAGTACCGAGTCGCCATAGAAGCGGCGAAAATATTCAAGAGGTTCTTTTTTCAATGGGATAAAATTCGCCCTCGGGAAATAAGTGGAATCATAGAAACCTTTAATCCTCTCTGAAAAGTGGGGAACCATAGCCCCCATATGGTGTACGATCATATTGAGATTTGGAAACTCCTCCATAATTCCGGAAAAGACTAGGCGTGCCATTGCAATTGTTGTGTCAAAGGGCCATCCAAAAATCTTGTCCAGCACCCACTGCTGAGACCAGCCTTTCTGTAGCTGCGGATGAATCCAGATGGGCGTCTTAGTCTCATTCGCCCGCGCGAAGAACTGCCTGAACTCGGGGTCGTCTAATGGTTTCCCGTCAATATTGGAAACAATCTGTATTCCTGCCATACCAAGCTGATTCATACAACGATCAAACTCTGGCAGGTACTCCTCGCTTGGAACAGGGAGCATGCCTGTCGGAATAAAACGATCCGGATATTTTCTTGCTGCTTCGGCTACGGCATCATTGGCAAGAGGGGTCATCTTTCGCACTACATCGGCCGGCATCCCAAGCCAGATGCTCGGTCGCGCAAGAGTCAGCACCTGCTTGTCAATTTTGTGTTTGTCAAGAATCCTCACCCTCTTCTCCATATCACCAAAATAGGTGAAAACTGAAAGCTCTTTCATTTCGATCGTGGGGTGAGCCTTTAGGAGGATCTCACAAAACGACGTTGGCATTACGTGACCAAAAGCATCAATAACAAGCGGCATAATTCCTCCTTCAACGTCAAACAGTTTTGCCTGCAAGCAATCAACCTAGACACAGAAGTCCATCGGAATCAATTACTGAACCAATGCACCAACTGACTTAGCTACGTTTGCCCACTTCTGATTTTCGTCAATCAGAAATTTATTTGCTTCTTCTCCACTTATGTTTTCTATAACCCAACCCAACTTTTCGAGAGATGCGAGCACTTCCTTATCGGTCATCACTTGTTGAAAGGCATCTGATAATCTTTTCACGACCTCAGGCGGCGTTTTTGCAGGCACGAGGAAACTTTGCCATGCCGCGGTAATTAGTTCCGGAAATCCCTTTTCAGCTGTTGTAGGCACCTCAGGCAAGTCCTGGAGTCGCTTTTTCGACATGACGACAAGTGCCTTAAGTGCACCACCCTGAACCTGACTGAGAATTGCGCCGGATTCTGGAAAGCACATATTCACGTGCCCTCCTAGGACCGCGGATATTGCCTGCGGGCCCCCGTTCATCGGTACCATGGTAATGTTGGTTTTTGTAACCATTTTCATAAACTCACCTGCAAAGAAGTGAGTGGTCCCCTGGCCTGGGACGGAATAGCTTAATTTCCCTGGGTTCTGCTTTGCCTCAGCTGTAACGTCTTCAAGGCCCTTCCATGGCGAATCAGCCTTAACTACCATCACGCTCGGTGAACTCACTGCGATATTGATTGGAACGAAGTCTTTGTAGTTAAAGCTCATCCCTTTTGTGGTTAACGGCAACATTATTATACCGGGCGGCGTCGATAAAACTGTGTAGCCATCGGGTGCCGCTATTTTAACCGAATTCATACCTAAAGCGCCGCCTCCACCAGGCTTGTTCACGACCACAACCGGCTGGCCCAAAATAGTCGAGAGTTTGTTATTATTGAGGGGAGCATAAAATAGTTTACAGTCACAATGACGCATATTGGACACTTTTCGCCTGAAAATACTTTTTGACAATGTGTGGAGTTTGTTGCCG
>JAGUZM010000267.1 GCA_020060805.1 Deltaproteobacteria bacterium
CCCTGCAAAGATACCGCCGCGTCGAGCGCTACGCGCCCCTGATCCTGACAGCCATTTTTTTGTCAGACTATTTCTTGCGAACGGGAATCGTCAGCGGGCTCCTCAGATACCCTGTTCTCTACCTGATCCAGTTGTTCAGCGGGCTTAGAGTGGCCTGGTAGGGTTCAGAGGACGGATTGTAGAGCTTGTCCCTTGTTTTTCACTCCACGAGCATGAGGGAGTAAAGATTCTGCGTCTCCTTCTTCTCCCTAAGGGGATGGATGGGAAAACCGTTGTTCCATGCGGTTCGATACACGTCGATCCCGAACGACTCCATGGAGGGCCTGGCTCTGTACCCGTGACGACAAGGAACGCCCTTCAGCTTCCCGCATTCCTCGCACAAACGACACGGTCCGGATACGAGGAGAAAAGCCCGATAGAACCCGTCCTTGAACATCTCTCCTTCCAGGTCCACGAGGGTGTCCATGTATTCTCGGACGAGTTTGGTTCTGTTTACGCCCCCTTTCTTGGCCGCCGTGAAGTGGAAGAGGATGGAGCGGCTGTATGAATCGAGTACCTTTCTTGTCTGTTCCGGTGTAGGTGTGTCGGGAGGGCAGCAGTAGCCTAAGCCGTAACTCGGGCACCCGTACTGGCATTTGAGCCGCACCCAGGGCGCGGTGACCACGCTGCTCGGATGGATTTCTCTTGCTTCCGCCGGCCGACCCTCGACCACCCGTTCCCAGTAAGTTTCCAGGTTCGAATTATTCATCCCTCTCCTCCGGCTCGGTCAAACACCCTACCATGATCCGGCCTGCCCGCAAACCTTTTTCTTCCCCTCTTCTTGGATATAGAACGCGTTGTATCGCTCTTGGGTTGTCTCGTGCAGAAGCGAGGGTCGCTTTATTTCCCACCTTTTCGGATCTTACGTTGACGGGCCTTTATGGCTTTTATCTTGTGCCCCTTGCTTTTGTGGGGCGGCAATCTCCATCCCGTAAGTTCACCATTGGGTCCGAACATCTTGCGGGGGTGGAGTCTCTTGCCGCACTTCGAACAGCGGTAAACACGATCTCCGTCGGAAACCCCATCCTCTTGATCACACCAATCGTTCATTGCCTTCGGGGAGACGAGATCAGCAAACTCAGACCTCTCATGACGGCAGGTAGTCAGATCACACCCGTGGCGCCCGCTCCAGTAGCTTGCCATATCGTTCGAACGCACGATAGGCCAAATTTCCGAGATCACGTCAGCAGTGATCCTAACTTTAGCATCGACATAGGGTGTCGTATGCCGCAAAAGCCGCCAAGAATTTGCGGTCAGGGCGCGTGCTTCTGTAGGGTGTCGTCTTCTTCAATAGCTCTCGACAGTGCCTCACTAACCCAGGTGTTAAGGCTTTTTCCCCTTTTCCGGGCTTCTATTACGATGCTCTTGTGCAGTTCGGGTCCCACCCGCACGACGAACTTCCCGGAATAGGGCTTTTCAGGGTCTTCCCCTCGATCAGCGCAAAATTCGAGATAATCATCGACTGACTCATGAAAAGCCTGTCTGAGTTCTTCAACAGTTTCGCCTTCAAAAGTGATGACGTCCCTTAGATTGATGACTTCTCCATGGAAGATATTAGCCTCGTCGTCAAATTCCACTTTGCCAACATAGCCTTTATATTCCATCACGGTTCCACCCCCGCTTCTAAAAGAAATCTGCGCACCGACCGCAGAGCCCCTTTATCGGTCGTACGCTGTGGATGCGGCCTGTGAAAAACAGCTTTTACGTCTCTCAAGGCTACCCTGACGCGTGAGCCCCTGCCTTCAGAGATTTTGCCTCCAAGCGCCTTGAATAACCCCTCGATATCACTCCATGCGATATCGCTGCGATCGGGCTTTTCAAAGACTCTTTCAAGCGTTTGCTGTTGCTTCTTGTTCACATCGATATAGTATCACAATTTGATATCAAGTCAATAGGCGAGATAGATGATGGACATCCACCTGGCATACGGGGAGCTTTCCTAAGCCGATATCCTTTAGCCCCCTCGCCAGACCGCAGCATGCGCCCCTCTATCACCCGCCTCTAAGAGGTGACCTTACTGGCTCCGCTCTCTAGCAGGCTGCTGAAAAACACCCATCTACTGCGTTGCCCTCATCCCTCGTCGCTGCGGCGTACTTATATGTACGCCTCGCTCCTCGGGATTTCGGGCGCCTTGTATCTTGGCGTTTTTGAGCAGCCTCTAAGCAGGGGCTTTTTCAGCACCCTGCTAGCGCACCAGGCGATCATCGAGCTTGCAAGGCTCGACGTTCGCCAACTTCAAGCGGGGCATGTCATCGTGCGCAGGGTTGATCAGGATGTTGTGTTCGTGCTCGACGACCGCCGATGGAACACGCAGAAGGAGTGATGATCGCGATCGTACCCATTCCGTACCAAGGTCGGCTAACGCGACAGGCGCAGGACTCCCCCGCCAATGCTTGGGAAGCGACGACGGGTCCAGTTCCTTGGGAACGATGTCGTCAGGTACCTCCAGCGTCGCCATCCAGAGGTCGCTCGGTGTCTCCGGCAGGGCCAGGTGAACAAGGTACTCCACGGTGCCCAGGGAGCGCGATTCCGAGGTGTAGATCAACGCCACCCCGCGGTGGTTCCAGCGCCCGCCATAAAGTCTTGCCCCGCTCCCCGTGAGGTCATGGATATAAATGCCCTTCGCGATCCTGAAGAGGAGCATCAGGAAATGACCCCGTGCTCAATCCTTCCCAGCTCATCGAGAACCACCTCGTTCCCGAATCGAGAGCGCAGGAGCGATGCTGGAGTCTGATTGCCGAGGGCCGGGTTGGGCGATTTCATCCACGAAAGGAACTTGTCCCTGTCGCCGAACACTTCGCTTCCCCTGGCCGCGACTTCCGCAATCTGCAGGGCCTGCTCGGAAACAACACGATTGAAGCGCTGCTTCGGTTTGTACCGCTGAATCGTCCGCTCCGTCACCGGGAGCAGTTCGGCCATCTGGCCGATCGACAGGGAGAGGTAGTCGGCCAGGCGCAGCAGGACATCCTTGGTGATCCCCTTGCTGCTGAGCTTCATCAAGTCCATCCGCCCCGCGATGTCCCCGCGAAAGGCCCTCTTGACTCCCAGGATCCCTGCGATTCCCGATGGCTCCATATCCTCCTCCAAGTACGACACTTGTCGCAAATATAACGCCAATTGTCGCAAATGTCAAGAAAGCCCTTGTGGTCAATGACCCGGAGTGAGGCAGCTCGTCGGTCCGCCGTACACCTTAACCTTGGGACACCTGCCCCCTGGTGCCGGATGCCCGCGCTCACATCCTGATCGCGAAGGCTTCCCAAAAGGAGGGATCGGAATAGGTGCAACCACAGGCGCAGCTGGTGCCTAGGGCGGGGATCGAACCCGCACGGGGACCAGGCCCCAAGGGATTTTAAGTCCCTTGCGTCTACCAATTCCGCCACCCAGGCATGCGGAGGATTCTCTGAGGATTGCCCTCAGAAGTCAAGGTAAGAGAGAAACGGTGCACCTTGCACCGGGTACCGTGTACCTTTTACCTTAAGTATATCGGGTTGGAAAAAATCCAGGGTCGCCAGCCGAAGAGGAAGAGGCGGCGGTAGACTTCAACGCGATAAACCCCTTTCTCCTCCACCTGATAGACCGCCTCCCGTCCACGCCATTGGTGCAACAGGTGACCGTCCCTGATCAGCCTGATCTCCCCTTCCGCAGGGAGTTCGATCACCAGTTGCCCCGGTTGAAAACCGGCTTCCTCCCCCATGTAGAGATCAGAGCCGTCGCTCGAGAAAAATTGGACCCTGAAACCCCTGGCCGGGCAGAGGTTGTCGTGAGCGATGAAAAGCCGGCCTTCCTTCATGGCGCCGTACACATCTGCTTTCGCCTCACCGACATCCTTCGGCAGCTTCCTGTTGAGGAACACGTGGATGTTGATGGAATTCAGGAGATAGTCATAGGTGAACGGCTTCAGGGTGAAGGGCCCCCATTTGAACACGGACCCGTGGGCATCCGATTCCCCCACGGCAGCCACCCTTCTCTTGAGGCACTCCCCGTCCCAGTAATCGATCGTCTCCCTGCTCGGGCCTTTGAGGACCTGGGTCTTGAACCGCAGAAACATCAGCCCGTGCAGGAGGCTCTTGACCCGCTCCTTCCAACGGGAGGTGAAGTTCCACAGGCAGATGCCGGTGTGGCCCGTAACCGTGAGATCGTTCCAGGTGTAAGCCGTGGATTTCTCCACAAAGGGCATTCCCTTTTCAAAGGGGTGGGCCATGTATCCAAACCCGCCCTGCCCGTTCACCCAGTCGATCATCTCCTGGGGCGAGGGATTCTGTTGTGGAATCCGCGTCTCCAGGTTGAACGCGAGATAATGATGGTACCGCATGCCGATCTCGAGCCCCACGAGAACCAGGACCTTGCCGTAGAAGCCCTCCTCCTCGATGTGGAGGGAATCGGTCATGTAGGAGTGATCATTGATGCAGATGAAATCGAGACCCACCCTGGAAGCACTCTCTGCGATCTCCGAGACATCTGCGGTCCCGTCAGAATGACGGGTATGGATGTGAAGATTGCCTACGCATTCGACGTTGAACATGGTGATCTGGTGGTCCGCCGCTCAGATTTGGGATATCTCCTTTTACCACTTTTCCCTCTTCCCTGTAAAAAGAAAACGACCCGCTGCCCGTTCTCCGGGTTGTTTCCCGGGCTTCGCCAGCCGCGGACGTACCCCGCCGAAGGCGAATGAGGAGGATGGCCGGCCTTATGGTTTGCCGCGCTGTTCCGACGGCCCGCGAGAAAGCCATGCGATGAGGCCTCATTCATACCGTTGCAGCGCTTCGAGCCCCATCCGCATCGGCTTGTAGACCGCCAGGGCCATCAGGGCCAGAACGGCTGCAAAAGAGGACAGGATGAAGCCCCACTGAAGGGGGCTGATGGCGTATCCCCGGGCGTTGGCCATGAAAAGGATGTAAACGGGCCCCGCCTCCAGAACGACGATCAGGGCGACAAAAACAGCGCTGTAGATCATGTACATCAGGCCGCCGAAACCGGTGGAAACCTGGGCGATATTCTGGCATTTGAAATTGGGGTAGACCGCTCCCAGGCCGACGGCAAGGGCCACAACGCCAAAGACGGCCAGGAACATGGTGATGGTGGAGAGAACCATCATGAACGGGCTGACATGGAGAAGCCTGTTGGTGAAGAAGATGAGCACCTCGCCCAGAACGAGCATCGGCAGGATATACAGGGCATACTTGGACCACAGGAACCGGCGCATGGAGACCGGAGAAGCCCTGACGATCCAGAAGGCCTCCCCCTCGGAGCTGACGGCGGGGAAGATGAACCTCACCGATACGGCGGAAAGGACAAAGCCCGCGAGGCCCATGTTCAGAAAGGCAATCTGGTTTTGAAGGAATTCCAGGCGAATCGGGCTTCTCTCCAGGGGCAACACGCTGAAGTTGTAAAGGTAGACCGCCACCAGGGCTCCCAGAAGGAGGAGCTGGGACCATTGCGTGTTGTCGCGAAAAAATGCCCTGATGTCTTTGTCCACCACGGAAGCGATATCCCCGCTCAAAGGCCTTCGCACAAGGCCGGTGAACAGGTCCAGGAGCCTTCTTCCGCTCCTTCGCCGCTTCGCTTCCTGGGATTTGGAGAACCCCGAAAAATAGACCGCTCCCGCGACCCACACGTTCACGAAGAGGAGAGCGACTGCGGTGCTCCACAGGAGAAGGCCGTAGAAGAGATGCCCCTTGCCGGCGCTCCGGCTGAGATAGGCCCAGAGGGTCTCGCCGACCCAGTGGGTGGGGAGAAAGGGTGAATCAGGCGACTTGAGGGCGCTGATGTACTGCATCACGCTGAAGAAGGAGTCCGGGTCAGCGAGCCGTTCAGGCCTGAGGAGTCGAAACAGAAGGTAGAGGCAGACGATCACGAAAAGGGACAGGAGCATCACGATGTCCCTGGTCCTCTGGGCCGGAAAGAGGCTCACCAGGAGCATGGTGACCAGGATGCCGATGCAGGCCGCGATGATCACCGTGGCAAGGCCCATGTGAAGGAGGGCCGCGTAAAAGCCGAGCCCGGGCCTGTAGACGAAGCCATAGGCCATCAGCACGGGAAGCCCGAACACAAGGACCATCCAGGAGCTGTCAACGACCGTGTACGCGGCACGGCTCAGGAAGACCTCCTCGAGATGGGCCGGCGACGCATGGCAGAGTTCCAGGTCGGATGAAAGGTAGAGGTTTGACAGTGCGGTGATGATGTGGCTGAAGATGAGAAGGGAAAAAAAAGTGAGGAGCACCATGGCCAGAAGATGGTGAGCGAGAATATCGCCAATCACCTCCACGGACTGAAAGTAGGCGAGTACCCGGACGGAGAGAATGAACATGACGGCCCAGAAGAGAAGCCCCAGGGACCCCATCATGATCCCCCGCCTCCGTTGCCTCCGGTCGGCGGTTTTGATGCTGTTCTTAACCGATAGAATCCGGGGGCTAATGAGAAGATAGAGGCGTTTCATGGGCAATCCTTTTGCCCTCGGTCAGCTTGAGGAAGACGCTCTCCAGATCGCCCTCCACACCCGCTTTCTGACGGAGTTCCTCCGCGCTGCCTGTGGCGATGATCCGGCCCGCCTGGATGATGGCGATCTCCTGGCAGACGTCCTGGGCCACTTCGAGGGAATGGGTGGACATGAAGATCGTTGTCCCTCCCCTCGCCTGGTCTCTGAACATGTCCTTCACAAGCCTTGCACCCCGTGGATCAAGCCCCACCATGGGCTCGTCAACGATCAGCACCTTGGGCTCGTGGAGCAGGGCGCTGCACATGACCAGGCGCTGCTTCATGCCGTGGGAGTAGCTCTCAATCAGCTCGTCCTTCCAGTGGAACAGGTCGAAGAGTTCGAACAGCCTGGCCATCCGATCCTCCAGCGCCGGGTGGTGGTCCAACCCGTATAAGCCGGCCACGAAACGAAGAAACTCCGAAGCCGTCAGTTTTTCGTACAGAAACGGCCGATCAGGCACAAACCCCGCACACCTTTTCACCGCCTCGGGCTCTTCGCTGATGTCCATCCCGTTGATGATGATTCGGCCTCCCGTCGGCCTCAGCACACCCGCCATCAACCTGATCGTCGTGGTCTTGCCGGCGCCGTTCGGCCCCAGGAATCCGAAGATGACCCCCGGCTTGATTTCCAGGTTGACGTCGTCAACAGCCCTCAGGCCTTTATACTCCTTGGTCAGATGGATGAGCTTAATCATGTCCGAAATCGACAACCTTCAGCTTCAGTTCGCCCATGACCCTGACCATCTCCACCTGCCTCTCCAGATTGCCTTCCAAGAACTTGATATGGGTCGCATCCGCGGGGATCTGATTCAGGGTCGCGTCCATGGAGATCCACGATCCGACATAGGCTTCTGTCCAGGCATGATAGTAGAAATTCTCCCGTGTGTAAACCAGACCGATGCTCAGGCGCGCTGGGATGTTGGATGCCCTGAGGAGAGCTGTGAGGAGCGTTGCATGTTCATTGCAATCCCCCACCTTGGTTCTCAGGGCCTCGAGAGCGCTCGGCACGACGAGGGTCGGCTTTTTTTCCAGGTTCCCGTGGACCCACTGGAGAAGCCTCCGGGCCACGGCAACCGGGTCCTTCTCATTTCCGGAGATGTCGCGCGCTTTTCTGATTATCTCGGGAGCGTCGCTTTCGATGTTGAATTCAGAGGCGAGATAGGGCTTCATCTCGGCCGGGTGGGCGTCGGAAAGGGAATAAGCGGCCTTGACAGGGTATCTCTCCCTCTGGATGGAGAGGACTCCCTCTGCCACGCGCTGCCGGCCCCCCTCCATGCCCATGGGGATGAAATAGGCTTGATCGATGCCTTCGATTTTCACTTTGAGACGGGTGAGCCTGAGGGGATCGCGCAAGGGACGATCCGGCCTCACCGCCGTGATTTCATACAGATCGATCTGCCGGTCCCCTTCGATATCCAGCGGCGCCCGGGTGGCACTCGACCTGAGGAGGGTGAGACCCATCACCCCTTGCTCTTTCAGTATGACGCCGTTTTCATCCACCCAAAGAGCGAGAGGCTTTCCCCAGACCTCGGCCTCAAGCCGATAGGTGTCGTATGTCTTATTGAGAACGGTGAGGACTTCCTTGCCCGTGACTGTGATCAGGGTTTCTTTCTGCGACATCGTGGCAGGGTCGAAAAGG